>CAWUNB010000130.1:0-6001 GCA_963923745.1 uncultured Thiotrichales bacterium | reverse complement strand
TATATTAATATATTTCTCTTATTCATCAGGAAAAATAACCGGCACTGGGAGGGCCAGATAGCGCTGTTTTAGGCGTTGTCATGTGGTTGGCTAACGCGGGTACAGGGAAGGACTTCCTGGAGGACGGGTTTTAAAGCGGCGATGGGCCCACAGATATTGTTCAGGCGTTTCGCGAATCAGATCTTCCAACAGGGCATTAATTCTCCAGGTGTCCTGCTCCTGTTCGCCTGGAAAATCAGCTAGTTTTGGCAGGATTTTGATGCGATATCTACCATTAGCTAGTCGTTGTGGCCAGTAAGGTACTACGGCTGAATCACTCATTCGCGCCAATCGAGTGGTAGTAGTAATGGTGGCGGTGGGAATCCCAAAAAACGGTACGAACACTGCGTGTTGACGCCCTTGATCCTGATCCATGGCATACCACACAGCAGCCCCTTCCCGTAGGCTACGCACCATGGCGCGAGTATCCTGACTGGTATAGACCCGAGGGCTACGGGATAGCCGGGCACGCAATACCACGCTATCCGCTAACCTGTTGCGTAAAGGACGGTACATAGCATGAAATGGACAATACACAGCCAGGGCATGGGCCGCTAATTCCAGAGTAGTGCAATGACCCGTTAGTAAAATAACACCTCGCTTTTCCATTAAGGCATTTTCTAAATGCTCTAATCCAGTAACCTCCACTAAATTCCGTAAGGCTTCATCATCCATCCACCAGCTCATGGCTGTTTCTACCATCCCCATACCTAATGCTTGCCAGTGACGCCAAAATAATTGCTTACGAGCCTTGGGTGGTAATTCAGGAAAACATAGATCTAAATTAGCTTTAATGACTTGGCGACGGCGAATCAACACCGAACCCAATAATAACCCCAGCCCACGCCCGAACAGTAATCTTAATTTATGGGGTAAACTCACTATCCCTCGCATTAATCCCAAACCAAGCCAGGTTGGCCAATAACGAGGACTGAGAAAATCATAAAAAGATGGTGGATTAATTAATTGATCTTTCATGGGATTAGGTTGCTTTCAATTAAGTTAGTTCTTGGTGTTCAATTTCTTCCAACAATGTTCGAAAAGCAGTCATTAATTCAGTTGGCGGCGGAGCTTGGTATTTCAAGTGATAACGGCGAATAAAAACTTCTTCAGGCTGCAGATCGTCTAATTGCCGTTCTGGAAAAATATCAGCTAAAGATTCTCCCCGGCCAGGACTGTGGGCACTAATCTTAAGTAGTCGCACTGGTTTTCCTGCCAATACCTCTTCTAATTGTTGGCGTAATGCCGGTTCAGGCTGCTCTAGGGAAACAGCTACTTCCAAAAAGGGATAGGCCGCTGGGAGCAATGAGTAATCCCAAGGGTAGTGGCGTAGCAAGGCTAATACGGCACTTAATGGTTGCGCCCCTTCCTTAGGTAAACGTAATAGAGCCACCGCTCGAGGAATTATTAACCCCTCCACGTCATGGCAATGTTCTCCATTAAAATCTACTCGTACTACTTGATGGGGATAATGAATTTCTCCAAACGACAATGGCAAAGGAGAACCGCTATAGCGAATCTGCCCTCTCGCCAAAGCCTGGGGACGGTGTAAATGGCCAAGCGCGACGTAAGCCCAATCTGGGGAGAAAAGACTGATGGGGAGTGCGTGTTGATTGCCTCCCAGGATCCGGCGTTCCGATAGCTCAGAGAGCTGAGTTCCCACGAGATAACAGTGGCCTAATGCCAACAGGGCTTGGCCGGGACCACGCTGAGCCAAGGCAGTGGTTAGGATTTCCTGGTAAATCTGGCCAACGCCATTCACCAGGGGATCGTCTTCTGACGGAGAGACGGGCAGATCGGCCGGCCTTAGAAACGGCACCGCTGCACACCAAGCCGCCACTTGACCGTTGGCGTCATGCAGGGGAACCAACAAACGGTCCCAGTCTAATTCGCCACTCGCTTGGTGCGGGAGTACTCCCACCACTTTCACCCCCACCGCCGCCAGTAGCGGCTCCGGTGCCTCCAGACGAGCGGGAGAGTCATGGTTACCGGCGATGATCACCATATCCAGTTGGGGCATCCGCCGACGGGCTTCAGCCAAAAAGCGGTAGAACAGGGCTAAAGCACTGGCTGGTGGGTTAGCGGTGTCGAAGATATCGCCGCTAATAACCAAGCCATCCACCTGTTCTTGCTGGAGTCTATCCAACAGCCAGGTAAGGAAAGCTTGGTGTTCATAATCCCGCGATAATCCATGAAGGCTATGGCCTAAATGCCAATCTGCAGTGTGGATGATACGCAACATGGGTAAAGGCTCGATGGTTGATATTGCGCCGTAGTAGGATTTGATGCTACAAAAAGCCTGTTTAATTTGCTGTGTTTTATGGGGCTGGGTAGCCATTTTAGGCTACTCGTTGTCGTATCCGGTGAACGTGAGCGATTTCCTATGAGCGGGGATCGTATTCGGTGGAGAGACCCATGCGTCGACAGTTGTGGGTAATTGCCCTTATTTTGTTTGGTCTCTTTCCTGGAATTGGAAAGAGTGAAGTTGCTAATTCCCCGCCACCTTCCGAAACGGCCTATCCCTATGTCGTTGGTCTAGGTGCTATTGCCGGTATCGTGGCGACTCAGGGTGTTTTATTTGGCTCGGCGGGATTCCCGTTTTTCGCAGGGTCAGTGCCCGCTGGGACGGCTATTGCGGCGGAAGTGTCGGTTGGTATTAGCCGCATGTTTGCGATTACTAGCTCAGTAACGGGTGCCTGGATCGCTAACTGGCTGTATGACCACTAAAGTGCTACGGCATGCCTGCCCGCAGAAGAGGGGATTTGACGATGTCTAGGTTGGCCACAGTGTTCCTTGCTGCCTCTTTGGTGGCGCTGCCCGCAGCGAGTTATGGAGCCGCTCCCGCAGCCGCTCCAGCCCCTGCCGCTGAGAAATCAGAGCCGGCAGCGGCCCATTCCGATCACCGCCTGCTTGCCGTAGGGGCGGGAGCTATCGTTGGTGTAGTGCTCTTCAACATGCTGACGTATCCATTGGGCTCAGTGCCTTTCGTTGCGGGCCCCCTGGCAAGTACGCCGGTGGATATCGCGCTCGGTAGCCGCGTACTAGCGTCTATCACGGGTGGCACCGGTGCCCTGGTTGCCCACTATCTCTACGGATCCAGCGAAGCCAAAGCGGAGAAGTAGTTGGGGCTTGTTAGCAGGTAAATCGTGAGGAGGGGTCCGTGTTACGTGTGATCGCTTTTTTATTGTTCGCGTTAACAGCCGGTGGAGTATCGGCGGCCGAGCCGGCGGTAGCGGCTAAGCCAGCAGCTAAATCAGAAGTCGTCGCGCCAGCGGCGGGTCCTGATATGCGTTATCCATTGGCATTAGCGGCGGGTGCAGTGGCAGGGGTTGTTGCCATGAATATGTTGACCTACGGGGTGGGTACTATTCCCCTCTCCATGGGTGCACCCTCTACCGCTCCCATTATCTCCCCTGCCGCTGCAGCGGCCAGCCGGATATTCGTCATTACCTCCGGCGTGGTGGGAGCATGGATAGCTGATGCGCTGTATCCCAAGAAAGCTGCTCAGTAGTAACGCTTGCTGAGCCATGAAAAGCCCCCACAAGGGGGCTTTTTTTATGCGGTTGTTTCTAAAACCAGTTTGCCGGTTCGAGAACCGGCTTGGATTAGACGGTGGGCTTCCCCAGCAGCGGTCAGCGGAAGTATTTGATCTAGGTGGATATGCAACTGATCTGCTGCGGCCAACGCTCCGCAGCGACGCAAAATTTGTCCTTGGTGGTGCAGTGCTTTTTCCAGTCCAAGGTGCATGGGAGTCAACATCAACTCCAGGGAAATCCGTAGGTTACGACTGCGAGCTACCCCCCAATCCACATCACTGGAGGGTTGTAACAAGGTCACTAGCTCCCCGTAAGGTTTCACCGCAGGAAATGTGGCGGTAAACGTCTTTCCCCCCACAGTATCGAAGGCCAAGTCCACGCCCTCGCCGTGGCTCCAAGCCAGTAGCTCTGCCGCAAAATCTTGTTCTTTGTAGAGAATGGGGAGTTCCGCCCCCAGTGAACGCACAAAATCTGCTTTTTCTGGACTTCCCACCGTTGTTGCTACTCGTGCTCCCTGGGCAACCGCCAGCTGAATAGCCACGTGACCCACTCCGCCTGCCCCAGCGTGGATAAGTACCCGTTGGCCTTTTTGCAGCCCTCCCCGATCGAATAGGGACTCCCAAGCCGTGATCAATACCAAGGGGGCAGCAGCGGCTTCCATGAAAGACCAGTTGGCAGGCTTAGGAGCAACTACGCTTTCTTCCACTACGGCGTATTCCGCATAGTTGCCAACCGGACCCCCGATGCCACCAAAACAGAAAAATACTTCGTCACCTGGGACAAAGTGGGTGACGTTCTGCCCGATGGTTTCTACTACCCCAGCGCCATCACACCCCAGAACGGTGGGAGAACGGTCCGGATAATAGGTCCCTTTGCTTCGTAACTTGGTATCTACCGGATTGACGCCAGCCCCATAGAGCCTTACTCGTATCTGACTGTCCCGCTGGATAGGGGGTATGGGCAACTCCTGGAGCTGTAATACTTCGGGCCCACCTACACCAGTCATTACCATGGCTCTCACGGATCTTTCTCCAAATTTGGCTACGTAATAAGAAGAAAAAAGCGGTGAGATTCACACCTCACCGCTTCTAAGCGAGCTAAACCAAACTTAGTTACTGCTATAAATTACCCGATCCCCAAGGGGTTGTACTGGACGAGCGTCATCTTCTTCGTGCATTGCTTCTTGGAAACCCTTGATTTGGGCTTCAGAAGCTTGAATGGCATCTTTCAGTACCAACCAACGAACGCCTTCAGTGCAAGGAGGGGTAGTGAGAGAGCCGTCAAAACGGTAATAGTGCTGAGAAGAGGGAAGCAGACTAGAGGGATTAACTTTTGCGTCCATGTTGGTGTCGTGCTCACCAGCCTGGTGGGGCATGTGACGCCACAGCTGCGCCAGAGACCCGTTCTCCGTCCCCTTATCGATCATCACCCCTACCACGGCCAAATGACCATCCTTGTCCGCATGGACCAGATGCATTTCCATGGGGAAGTGGTGACCATCAACGGTATTTTCGCTGGGATCATGGAAGTGGAATTGCTTCAGTTGGAACTGAGTGCCATCCACCACGATGAAGCTGCCTGCCTGCATATTGGCCTGAACGGTGTGGCCATTGTTCAGCACTTCCACTACATCCGTGGCGTAATGAAATTCAATGGGGGCCAGATCCGCTTTTTTCACGGCTCCGGTAATGTTAATGGGAGCCTGCTTTTTGCCAGTGCCGCAGGTAGCAAACTCTGGGGCTAACTCGCCCCAATGTTCTGGACCTTGCTCCCCACTATAGCCCCAGTGAACGCCGCCGTGGCCTCCATGGCCCTCGCCCCCACCGTAGGCCAAAGTGCTTACAAACAAAGAACAAATTGCAGCCAGTAGCTTTTCATTCCGCATAATTGATATCTCTCACTCAAACAAGGATTTAGGTTAACAACCGTACAAGTATAGCGAGACTGTGCAATCTGCCCAGTACCTCCTCGGAAAGAAGAATAGGAATTAGGCTAGACTGATTAAGATAATTTGCGCTAATGTTAGCGAGTCAAAAGCCTGAAAAAGACCTATATGAAACTCTCTGGTACAAGGATATTTGCAATATTTTGGTTTATTTTTCGTTATTCCTCCCTGATTTTTGCGACAGCACCGCTCTTTTCAGCATTAGCCGACACTTGGTCAAAACAACATTTTCCAGATTTGGTTGTAGTCAAACAAAGTCCCCTGACGAAGGTGCTTCCTCTACCACCTCAGGAAGAAGATCCCGGGATGATGGCGACTGCTTTTAGGCTATCCCGTGTTGTAAGCCTAGCTGAGTTAGAGCAAGTAGCACGGGAAGTCATCCTGCCAACCCAACGGTTGCTGGTCAGCCCAGGGGATGTCATCTATGCCCAGGGGCTAAGTGGGGGAGAGGGGTGCTATGGCATCTATCGACTGGGCAAAA
>CAWUNB010000129.1:0-6059 GCA_963923745.1 uncultured Thiotrichales bacterium | reverse complement strand
GATCCTCTCTGGTCTCGTGGGCTCGGAGATGTGTATAAGAGACAGGGGATACTGTTCCTCCCTTACCCAAAGCGGTAGCTCCATCTCCCCCTCCCGTTTTCCTTCCGCCGGATCCGGTTTTTGTGGACGACTCCCCAGCGACCCAGCCGGTTTTTCCCTTTACAGATGATTTTCCCAGTCATCAAACCGATTCTCCCTTTCCCGATGATTCTTCCCCGTTTCCTCCCGATCCCCTTGACGGAGAAAACGATCCACCTTTAGAAGAGGCTCCGCCTTCTTTTCCCGCTTTTGGGGATTTGGCCGAGTCTGATGAATATCTACCCGATTCAGGTCATGACATTGCTTGGGAAATAGTAGCAGATGACGTTGCTGATAGCGCTGGGGACCAGGAGTTGCCCCTGCCAGAGGAGCCCGTTGTTAGTAGTGATATGGTCGCTGGTGACGATGGTGTTGCTAGTTTGCCAGCTCCGGAGATAGATCTGGGGGCTTTTGCGGATGACCTGAGCGATCTAGAAGAGGTATCGCCGTTACCGCCGGGATCTATGCCAACGGGTTTTGTTGAGTCGGACGGATTCCCAGAAACCGATTTTGAAAACCCATCTGCTTTTTTACCTCATCCTCCTGTTGATGAAGGAGCGGATGAACGAATTCGTGCCATGGTGCTCGCTGCCGAGGAAAACTGGCGGGAGCGTCACTCCAGTAACTAACCGATATTTAGGTAGAACAGGTAGCTTGCCTATCTGCCTGATAGGAAGAACGCACCATAGGGCCACTGGCTACGTTAGTGAAACCCAGAGTTACTCCATAGTCCCGTAAGGCAATGAATTCATCTGGGTGAATAAAACGAGTTACCGCTAAGTGGTGGCGACTGGGTTGTAGGTATTGCCCCAGGGTGAGCATGTTACAACCATGTTCCCGTAACTCCTTCATCACCTGTTGTACTTCTTCTAGGGTTTCCCCTAACCCCAACATAATTCCCGACTTTGTTGGAATATCCGGTTGGTGTTTTTTGAAAGCCGCCAGTAAAGCTAAGGAATGGGCGTAGTCCGCTCCAGGGCGAACTGATCGATAAAGACGGGGCACTGTTTCTAAATTGTGGTTGAAAACATCGGGTGGATTGGTCATTAGCTTGGCTAACGCTAAATCCAATCTTCCTCGGAAATCAGGAACTAAAATTTCTAACCTAATTCTGGGGTCAGCTTGGCGAATAGCGGCAATGCAATCCGCAAAATGACCGGCACCACCGTCCCGTAAATCATCCCGGTCTACTGAAGTGATTACCACATAGTGCAATTCCATAGCTCGGATAGCAGCTGCTAATCTGGCGGGTTCCTCACTGTCAATGGGAGCAGGTTGGCCGTGGGCTACATCACAAAATGGACAACGTCGGGTACAAACATCTCCCAGAATCATAAAAGTAGCGGTACCGTGGGAAAAGCATTCCCCTAGGTTAGGGCAAGCGGCCTCTTCACACACCGTGTGTAGTCCAGATTGCCGTAATACGCTACGCACCTTCCCCACACCTTCACCACTGGGAGCACGGGCTCGAATCCAAACGGGTTTCCGCAAGGGCGTTATGGTGGGATCAATTTTTATCGGCAAGCGTTCAACTTTTGCTTGCCCTCTACCTGATTTGCTTTGGGAATGGGACACGGGGAGATCCAATCAAAAGATGCCGATTCGGTTTATCCAGCAAGGCTAGGCGCTTATAGCATTGAACCTGGCAAAAGACTAGGATGGTCCCTTCTGGCTTACTAAACCCATAATTCTTCTTACAGCTATGAAGCTATTAGCTCTGGAAACGTCGACCGATGCCTGTAGTGTTGCTCTCTGGTTAGACGGGCAATTATTGGAACATTTTGAGGTGCAACCCCGAGGGCATGGAAAGCTGATATTGGCTATGGTGGATAACATACTGCACGAGGCCGGATTACCGCTGAATGCCGTGGATGCGTTGGCTTTTGGCCGAGGACCTGGGGCGTTCACTGGCTTGCGTGTCGCTGCCGGCGTGGTGCAGGGACTGGCTTATGCAGTGGATCGACCAGTGGTGGCAGTTTCTTCCCTAGCAGCATTGGCCCAAGGAGTAGACGGAGAGCGGGTGCTGGCTATGCAAGATGCCCGGATGGGAGAAATTTATTTAGGGATGTACTGGCGAGACCCCGGTGGATTGGTTTTACCTTGGTTAGTAGATCGCTTGTGTAAGCCTGGGCTATTTCTCCAACCATTGCCCCATCCTGGGCCATGGACAGTCGTAGGCAGTGCTTGGTCCACTTATCATGAGGCGCTTGCTCTTGCTTTATCGGGGTGTGACCTTGTTCACCGGTTTGATGCCATCTACCCTCGAGCGGGAGACGTGGCGCGTCTTGCTGTAGCCGGTTGGGAGCGCGGGGAAGGCGTGGGGCCTGACCAGGCACTACCGGTTTATTTGCGAGATGAAGTGGTGCAATTGCCCAAAGGGCAAAAACCTGTATAACTCTAGCTAATTGGGATTATTCTATGGCTTTAGCCCTTTTTGATCTGGATAACACGCTATTGGACGGCGATAGTGATTATTTGTGGGGACGCTTTTTAGTGGAACAAGGAGTGGTAGATGCGGAATACTACGAGCGTGAGAATCAACGCTTTTATCAGGACTATCACAACGGATGTTTAGATATTCATGCCTTCCTGCGTTTTGCCCTAGAACCTTTGACCCGTCACGATCCCATTACCCTGGAAACCTTACATCACCGTTATATGGCAGAAAAAGTCTTACCCATTGTGCCTTTAGCTTCTCGCCAATTACTAGCCCGCCACCGAGCAGCGGGGGACATTTTGCTCATCATCACTGCCACTAATCGATTTGTAACAGCCCCTATCGCGGCTGCTCTCGGAGTGGATCATCTATTAGCTACCGACCCCCAGCAACACCCGGATGGCCGCTACACCGGTGAAGTCCTAGGTATTCCCTGTTTCCGCGAAGGAAAAGTGACACGCTTGCAGCAATGGTTAGCAACCCACCAACAAACTTTGCGGGATAGTTGGTTCTACAGCGATTCCCACAATGATTTGCCTTTGTTAGAAGCAGTGGCTAATCCAGTGGCTGTTAACCCAGATCCTCTTCTTGCTGCGACTGCGCAACAACGGGGCTGGCCCATTATTTCTCTACGAACTCATGATGAAACGTCGTCTCGGAGCCATGTTGATCTTGGGATGTGTGGCCCTGGGAGGGATAGCCCTATCCCTGGGACTGGGGAGTCTCTCTCTTTCTCCTGAAACCGTCTTCCAAGCTTTATTCCGTGTTGGCCAGAATGACTTAGCTCGAGAAGTGATATGGCAATTACGCCTACCTCGAGCATTGGGGGCCTTTGCCTGTGGAGGGCTGTTGGCTTTGTCAGGGGTGCTGCTACAAGCATTGCTGGCTAATCCCCTGGCGGAACCCTATCTGCTGGGAATCTCAGGAGGTGCTTCAGTAGGGGCTTTAGCTACGATGGTGGTGGGGTTGGCCCAACCCTGGCCCCAGGGAGGGGCATTTGTGGGGGCTTTGGTCTCAACGATGCTGGTTTTTACCCTTAGTCGGAGCCCAGAGGGCTGGACACCAAGTCGTTTGTTGCTCACCGGGGTGGTAGTAGCAGCAGGCTGGGGGGCTTTGGTTAGTTTGCTTCTCACCATGGGGTCCGATGTCAGTCTACGGGGAATGGTATTTTGGCTTATGGGAGATTTGAGCCAAATCGACGATCCTCGCTGGGTAGGGGTTACCTTGGTCGTGGGATTTATTGCTGCACTTGGGTTAGCTCCCCAACTCAATATCCTGGCTCACGGAGAATATCTGGCTGCTACTGTAGGAGTTGAAGTTTCTCGTCTGCGGTTGGTGATTTACCTGCTGGCTAGTCTTCTTACCGCCCTAGCAGTGACTGAGGCAGGCACCATTGGTTTTGTTGGTCTGGTGGTTCCCCATCTGGTTAGGCTCATCGTGGGCGCTGATCATCGTTGGTTGTTGCCCGGCGCGGTATTGGCCGGGGGGGGGTTGCTTACGGTGGCGGATACCTTAGCTAGAACGTTGGTAGCGCCTCAAGAATTGCCTGTGGGAGTCATCACTGCTTTACTGGGAGTACCGCTATTTCTATGGTTGTTATACCGTCAAGTTAACAAATAATTGTCGTCACTAGAAATTGGTTATGGAGGTTTTTGCAGTGGCTGAACGTCTTGAGCAATTAACGGGTTGGTTAAAAAATGAAGTGAAACTGGGGGAGTTTACTTTAGCACCTGCTTCTGCTGATGCCAGTTTTCGTCGTTACTTTCGTGTCTCCCAACAACAGGCATCCTTCATCGTTATGGATGCTCCCCCTGATAAAGAAGATTGTCGTCCTTGGGTCCATCTGGCCCAAGAATTCCGCTCATTTGGCTTGAATGTCCCGGAAGTATTGGCCAGTGATTTAGAGCAAGGCTTTCTACTGATTAGTGACTTGGGCCAGGAACAATATTTGTCTCAGCTCAATACTACAACGGTAGAACGGTTTTATGGGGATGCTTTGGGGGCATTAGTAACACTACAAGCTTGCGGACCGGTAACCACTATTCCTCCCTATGATCGAGCTTTGCTCAGTCGAGAATTGTCATTATTCCCAGATTGGTATTTAGAGCGCCATCTACAAATCTCCCTAGAGAAAAAAGACCGCTGTTTATTAGAAGAAATCTTTGACAAGCTAATTGCCTCTGCTCTGGAGCAACCCGTGGTGTGTGTTCATCGGGATTATCATTCCCGTAACCTGATGGTCACTCCGGTAAATAACCCTGGAATTATTGATTTTCAAGACGCAGTGGCTGGTCCTATCACCTACGATCTTGTTTCTCTACTGCGGGATTGTTACATCGCTTGGCCCGAGGAACAGGTACGAGAGTGGGCACTAGGTTACCAAGATCTCGCTCTACAATCAGGATTGCTACAAGAGGAAGATGAAACTCGTTTTTTGCGTTGGTTTGATTGGATGGGGGTACAACGGCATTTAAAGGCGATCGGTATCTTCGCTCGCCTATATCACCGGGATGGTAAACCGGGCTATCTGGGGGATATCCCTCGGACTCTAGGTTACGTTTTGACAGTAAGCCAGGCCTACCCTGAGTTGCAACCTTTCCATAATTGGTTGCGTAGCGTTGTGTTACCGGCCGTGACGCCCTAGGACATCACTGATGAAAGCGATGGTATTAGCCGCTGGCCATGGAGAACGGATGCGGCCTCTCACTGCTCATACACCTAAACCTTTGCTACAAGTGGGGGGACGGTCGTTAATTGAGTATCACTTGGAAGCTTTGTTTATCGCTGGTTTTCGGGAAATAGTGGTGAATCATGGCCGGCTTGGAGAGCAAATTGAGGAACGCTTGGGCAATGGCGATCGCTATGGTTTACGTATTCATTACTCTTCAGAAGGGGAATCTCCTTTAGAGACTGGTGGGGGTATTTTTCAAGTCTTGCCTTGGTTAGGGACAGAACCTTTCTTAGTGGTTAACAGCGATGTATGGACCGATTATCCCTATCGCAAGCTCTGTCAACGATTAGGACCAACCGATCTGGCCCATTTAGTCTTGGTAGATAATCCAGATCACCATCCTTCAGGTGATTTTGCGCTAACCAAAGAACGGGTTAGGATGGGAGGAAGTGACTGCCTGACTTTTGCTGGTTTTGGTGTTTATCGGCCAGAACTCTTTACTGGTTGCCAGCCAGGGCGCTTCCCTTTAGCGCCGTTATTACGCTCGGCAATGACAGATGATCGTGTCAGTGGTGAGTATTGGAGTGGTCAGTGGTTAGACGTGGGAACGCCTCAGCGATTAGCACAACTGCAACAAATGGTAACTAGTTAATAGGTTAGTCTTTTCCGTATATTTTTTATTTACTGGAATCAGCAATAGGCCACTTTGCAAATACCCCATTTGGTATTTAGAATGATCCCTGTGCCACCGAATTGGGGTGGTGTGAACCAACAGGAGAAACAATGAGCACCGATTTATCGCAAATGTCTGTGGGCGAACTAAACGCACTGCGGAAGCGGGTAGAAAAGAGCTTGAAAATTCGGGCCTCTGAC
>CAWUNB010000128.1:0-6113 GCA_963923745.1 uncultured Thiotrichales bacterium | reverse complement strand
CTCCAGTTACTGTGATCGAGGTTTGGCGTGAAGCGACCGGAGAATTCCAGTTGCCAGCGCGGGTACTAATAGCTGTTAATATGGAGTACGCTCGCCCGGACTATAGGGTAGCGGATGGTGATGAAGTCGCTTTTTTTCCGCCCGTGAGCGGAGGGTAATTCATTGAGAGTGGAGTTAAAGGGGGATCCATTTGATCCCTGGCAGATGTTACAAGATTATCAACAGCGCCATTACCAGCAGCAGGGCGCTGCTAGTGGAGCAAGTGTTATTTTCGTCGGTACAATGCGAGATTTAACTGATGACGAATCAGTACAGGCTATGGTGTTAGAACACTATCCCGGAATGACTGAGAGCTATCTAGCGGTTATTTCTCGAGAAGCAGCAGCCCGTTGGCCTCTATTGGATCTACTGCTTATTCACCGTTATGGCCGGTTATTACCGGGAGAGCCCATTGTATTAGTGGCGGTGTGGTCTGCCCATCGTTCAGCTGCTTTTGCGGCCTGTCGCTATCTGATCGAGGAATTGAAGTCCCGTGTTCCTCTATGGAAACAGGAGGAGCGATCAGGGGGGAGATACTGGATCCAGTCGATGGATGGGGTAAATTGACCAGCCAAGGGTGGTCAACTGCGTTGAAAATAGAGCCACTGTTGGGTAGAGTGTCCCCCCACTAATAACCTAACAAGAACACTGGGGAAAACCCTTTTCATTGCCCTTTTTCGAGATCCCCGGTTTTTCCTAGCCTGCCGGGGGTTGAATCTTTTAGCCTGTCTGTACCTGTGCCTTTCTAGGTATGGGTGGTCGGGCCATAAGGCTTCTTACACCAAGGTCTCTTAACACCATGTCCAAAAAAATCATTGCTTGTTTCCTCGTTGGCATGACGGGCCCCCTAGCTTTTACCGCAGAAGCAGCAGGAGCGCCTGAAGCCGGATACCAGTTGCCCTCCCAAGGCACTGTCATGGTGGAGGCCCGAGCGGTGGGAGCCGTGACCACTCTGGGGGGTACTGTGGTCCCTTTCCGCGAGGTAACGCTGGCAGCCCAGTTACCCGGACGAGTGATATTTCTTAAGGGCGGGGAGGGAGATTGGTTTGAAGACAGGGAAGTGTTAGCTGCGCTGGACGATGAAGATTTACTAGCCCAGCGGCGAGCAGCCATGGCGGATGTGGCCAACGCGGATTTTGCTTTACGCAATGCTCGCGTTCAGTTCTCCCGAGAACTCTATTCCGGGCGAAGTAATCGTCCTAATACTGAAATGGGGATGGGCGTTCCCTCCATGTTTGACCAATTTTTTACGAAACCCATGTCGTCCATGGCTGGGATGAGTGACCCAGCGTTGGAACGGCGGGCAGAAGTTTATGGAGCAGGTATTGGTGTCGAGCAGGCCCAGGCAGCGTTAAGCCGAGCTCAGGCCCGTATTGAGGAGATTAATGCCAAACTGCGGGATACCCGTTCGATAGCGCCCTTTGCCGGGGTTATTGTGCAGAAATTTGCGGAAGTGGGGGATACTCTCCAACCGGGGCAACCCTTGGTAAAAGTCGCAGATACCCGCAATTTACAAATTCGAGTGGAAGTACCTGCTCGGTTAATGCCAGGGCTACGCAAGGGGATGGTTATCCCGGCCAAACTGGATGTGGGCAACACTCGCTTGGATGCTCGGGTTGCCCAGATCTACCCCATGGCAGACACCCAGCGTCACACCGTGACAGTTAAGTTGGATATACCCCCAGGCACCCCAGGGGGGCCGGGTATGTACGCAGAGGTGCAAATTCCAGATATTACCGCCCCCGCCAGTAGCTTGCCGGTGGTACCGGCGTCCGCAGTGTTATGGCGGGGGAGTCTACCAGCGGTATTCGTCGTTGGTGGCGGAGATGGCAAAGGGGAACTGCGTATGGTGCGAGTCGGTGAGCGGGTGGGTAATAGCTATACCGTCCTTTCCGGCCTGAGTGTTGGGGAGCGTATTGTTGCCGCGCCGACTCCCAGTATGGCAGCCGGTTGGGGCAGTAACCCCACTGGTGAGTAGCCGTTTCTGCCCCGTTTCCGTTTTCCTGCCAATCTCACCTATCAACGAGCCATGAGCGAATCCCACGGGAACCACCACGCCCCTGCTACTTCTACTCACCAGGATCCCCATGAAGTGGATCTAGGTATTGCCGGTAGCATAGCCCAAGCTTTTATCCATTCTCCCCTTTCTCCCCTGCTGCTAATTGCTTCACTGTGCTTGGGGTTGTTAGGGTTAGTGTTGACTCCTCGCCAGGAAGATCCCCAGATTTCTGTGCCTATGGTGGACATTTTCGTGTCCTATCCTGGCGCTTCTTCTATTCAAGTGAGCACCCTCGCCATTGAACCGTTGGAGCGGATCATGAGCGAGATGACGGGGGTAAAACACGTTTACTCCGCATCCATGCGGGGGCAGGGCATGGTCACGGTGCAATTCGACGTGGGTCAGCCCATGGGACCCTCCATCGTTAAGGTCCATGACAAGATCCAGTCCAACTTAAACCGTATACCTCCAGGAGTGGCCATGCCCTTGGTAAAACCCAAGGGAGTGGATGATGTGGCGGTTATTACCCTGACCTTGTGGTCGAAAGACGTGGATGATAGCTCCCTGCGGGGGTTAGCGCTGGATGTTCTGCAGAGCCTCAAAGAGGTTCCCAATACCGGCTATAACGAAGTTATCGGTGGTCGTCATGCGGAGATGCGGGTAGAAGTTTTGCCGGAACGTTTATCGGGGTTTGGAATCAGTTTGGATCAAGTGGCCCAGACTATCCGGGGAGCCAACTCAGAGCAGACAGCGGGTTCTTCCGAGACTGGAGGAACTCGTTTTGCAGTTACTACCGGTGCATTTTTACGCACAGCGGCGGATATTCAACGGCTAGTAGTAGGGATACGCAATAACGTTCCAGTGTACGTAGGGGACGTCGCTAGAGTTTTTGAGGGTCCCCAAGAAACATTGCAAATGGTGGCCCATTATACTGGGCCGGCTAAAGGTGAAGGCTCTACTGAAGCGAATGGAGCGCCGGCGGTCACCGTGGCTATTGCCAAAAAAGAAGGCAGCAACGGGGTTACTGTCGCCAATGCGCTGTTAGCCCGCTTGGATCAACTTCGGGGACAGCTGATCCCGTCTAATGTTCATGTAGAAGTAACTCGTAACTATGGCGAAACAGCCAATGAAAAAGTAAATGACTTGTTGAAGAAATTATTCATCGCCACCGGTGCAGTAACGATATTAGTGTTGATGGCGTTGGGTATTCGTCCGGCAATTGTTGTCACGATTGTTATTCCGGTAGTAATTTTGCTGACGGTATTTGGTGCCTTAATGATGGGGTATAGCATCAACCGGGTCAGTTTATTTGCCCTCATTTTTTCCATTGGTATCTTGGTAGATGACGCTATTGTGGTGGTGGAAAATATCTATCGCCGCTGGTTGGTGAAAGGAGAAAATGATACTGAGACGGCTATTGATGCGGTTCGTGAGGTAGGTAACCCCACCATCATTGCTACTTTCACAGTTGTCGCTGCACTGTTACCTATGGGTTTTGTTAGTGGCATGATGGGGCCCTATATGGAGCCCATTCCAGCATTGGGTTCGGCAGCCATGGTGTTTTCTTTATTTGCTGCTTTTATGTTCACCCCTTGGCTGGTAATGAGAATTAAGCCTTCTCTGGCGGCGCTGCATAAAGCAGAGAAGCGGGAGCATCGCGAAAAGGAGTTTATTGGTCGTTATTATCGCGCCTTGATGATGCCTTTGATTGAGAACCGTTTTCTAGGGTGGCTAACATTAGCTGGTATTGTGGTGATGTGGTTTCTTTCCGTGTCGCTGTTCTATTTTAAAACCGTACCGGTGAAGATGCTGCCCTACGATAACAAATCAGAATTTGATGTAGTCATCGATATGCCTGATGGTACTGCATTACCTAATACTGCTAATGTGGTACAGCAGATGGTGGATGTACTACGTAAATTACCAGAAGTTACTGCTTTACAGAGCTATGTGGGTACTGCCTCACCCTTTAATTTTAATGGTTTGGTCCGCCATTACTATTTGCGTGATAAGCCTTGGCAGGCTGATATTCAAATACAGCTAGCTCCCAAAAAACAACGCCATCGTAAGAGTCACCAAATTGCGGTGGAAACGCGTACTTTATTGGAGCCCATTGCGAAATCGGTGGGTGCTTCTTTAACAGTGGCTGAAGTACCTCCAGGCCCACCGGTGCTCCAGTCTGTCGTGGCAGAAATTTATGGTCCCGATGACCATACCCGGCGCCGCTTTGCTACTGATCTCACCCGGATTTTTGCTAAGGCCCAAAATCCGGGTGCCGGCGAAATGCGCATGGGGGATGTAGACAATTTTCTAACTGATCCCCATGAAGTATTTCGGTTTGAAGTGGATACTGAAAAATCAGTACGCAGGGGTATTTCGGTAGATACTGTGAATCGTAATCTAGCGATGGCGATGGGGGGAGAAAAATTAGGTGATGTTAAGCGGGGCAAGTCATTACTGGAACCAACTTACATCACTATCCAAATTCCCCTGGCCGCTCGTGCACAAACAACTCGTCTCGGCGATTTGCCTATTCCTTCAGCAACGGGTGCCGTTATTCCGCTAGCTGAATTGGGTCGCTTCGTTCCCGTACAAGAAGATCCCATCGTTTTTCATAAAGATTTGCGAGCAGTAGAGTTTGTTGTAGGGGACGTGATTGGTCGATTAGGTGCTCCCATCTACGGCATGTTCGCTATTCAAGATCTATTGGCGAGTTATACCAGTCCTGATGGGGTACTAGCTCCCGCTGCAACCTATACTGGGCCACCAGCTAGCTCTGATAAGAGCACCTTTGAATGGTCGGGTGAGTGGACGGTTACTTATGAAACGTTCCGCGACATGGGTATTGCTTTTGGGGCTGCTTTGGTTCTTATCTATATCTTAGTGGTTTGGGAGTTTGGTAATTTTATTTTACCTGCCATCATCATGGCGCCCATTCCGTTGACGTTAATTGGTATTGTGCCTGGTCACTGGTTAATGGGGGCTGAATTTACCGCGACTTCCATGATCGGTTTCATCGCTTTGGCAGGAATTATTGTTCGCAATTCCATTCTACTGGTGGACTTTGCTAAACATGAAATTCTAGCCGGGCGAGAAATTAAAGAATCGGTGGTGTTATCCTCGGAAACAAGGATGCGGCCTATCATGATTACCGCTTTTGCTTTGGTGGCGGGCTCCTTTGTGATTTTGTTCGATCCCATTTTCCAAGGCATGGCGGTATCTCTGTTATTTGGGGTGTTGGTGTCCACTCTCCTCACGTTAGTGGTGATTCCATTGGGTTGTATTAGCGCTGCCGATTCCTTCGAGCGGCCTGATCCTGCGGTGGGAGGAGGTGCATTGCCTCCAGCTTCAGAACCGCCTTCCCATAAGCCTTCTCCTGGCCCAGTATCTCCGCTGGATGAGCCTGTGTCGGTTGCGGCTCCTTTCATTCCAGAGAGGCCAGTTATCCAGACTGTTTCATCTTCTCCGGATTCATCAGTTATTCCGACGCCTCGTCCCATCAGTGGACCTGCTATTCCCGCCTTTCCTATAGTGGAGGGAGAGAGCGCAGGTGACGCACCTCGGCCTAAGCAAGAAGCGTCACCCCGTCAGCAGGAGTGGGCTGCACCCATTACGCCGCCGCCAATTATCTCGTTACCCCCGGAGCTCCCGATCTCGGTTGATCCACCTCCAGCAATAATCGAGGAGGTATTACCGCCGCTGACAGAGGAGGCTGATGAGGAAGAGAATGTTGCTGAAGTTTCCGAGAAAGGTGGGGCACGCACTGGAAAAGCTGGGGTGAAGACTGGCGTAAAGCGCCGGGGTATCCGTATTAAGGGTAGTTCGAGTACATAAAGGTAGTGAAAAAATTGCTCAAGTGCTCAACATTGGCGACGTTGTTGGAACAGGAGGCTAAACCATGAGCAACCGTGTCGGTTTCTGGGTTCTGGTGTTGATGGCAGCTCATTCCCAGGCTAGCCAGGGAGCAGACTATGGTGCTCCTGGTGGATACAACAATAGCTACGGTAATCCCCCTAGTTATGGTGGTTCCGGCTACGGAGGGGGGACGTCCCTGTCTCTTATACACATCTCCGAG
>CAWUNB010000127.1:0-6190 GCA_963923745.1 uncultured Thiotrichales bacterium | reverse complement strand
GTCTCGTGGGCTCGGAGATGTGTATAAGAGACAGGATTAACTACTTACTAACTTATTAGCTTCTCACCCAACCGCTCCCGTAGGGCGGCTCCCACCCAGGGATGGACAAACTCAGAAACATCCCCCCCCAACGAAGCGACTTCCCGCACCATACTGGAAGACAGGTAGGTATAGCGCTCGGCTGGCATCATAAAAACCGTTTCCATGCCGTGGGATAGTCGCCTGTTCATGCCAGCGAGTTGGAACTCATATTCAAAATCCGACACCGCTCGCAGTCCCCGTAAAATTACCCGCGCTCCTTTCCCTCGGACGTACTCCACCAGCAGCCCTCGAAACCCTTCCACGTCCACATTGGGCAAGTCCTTCAACACCTCCTTGGCTAAAGCTTGCCGCTCCTCAAAAGAGAAAATCGGGTGTTTGCCCGATTGAGCAGCCACCGCTACAACTACCCGATCAAACAGGCGGGCAGCCCGTTCCACGAGATCACTGTGGCCATTAGTGATGGGGTCAAAAGTGCCTGGGTAGATTGCGATGGTGTGCATCGGTAAGCAATAGGAACGGTGGGATAAATCAGTGATGGGTGGATGCTACAGCATCCCCATCGTTATTGCACTGCACTATTATCAACTCAAGCTAAGCTGGCAGACGTTCGCCGATGGTCCCGACATAACCACACAAATCGGCGATGATACATTGCTGACAGTGGGGTTGACGGGCGGTGCACACATAACGGCCATGGAGTACCAACCAATGATGGGCATCTCGCTGGAACTCTGAAGGGACTACCGCCAGTAGCCCATCCTCTACCTGACGCACATCTTTCCCTGGCGCTAAACCAGTCCTATTGGCTACGCGGAAAATATGCGTATCCACCGCAATAGTAGGTTCACCAAATACGGTATTGAGGATGACGTTGGCACTCTTTCGCCCCACTCCCGGTAGTGCCTCCAAGGCTTCCCGTGTCGGAGGAACCTGCCCATTATGGCGCTCTATCAGCAACGCACAGGTCCGCAGCAAATTGCGAGCTTTGGTGTTGTATAAGCCAATAGCTGCAATATAAGGCTTCAAGTCGGCCTCCCCCAAGGCCAACAATGCTTCTGGGGTGGCCGCTACCGGGAATAACCGCTGGGTCGCCTTATTAACGCTAACGTCAGTCGCTTGAGCGGATAATATCACCGCCACCAGGAGTTGAAAGGGAGTAGTCCATTGCAACTCCGTGGTGGGGGTTGGGTTACCCTGTTGCAGACGCTGGAACAGGGTTCGGCAAGCTGCCGGGGTCACGGATGGGCAGGGGCAACTTCAGCGGTGGCGGGAACCCGAGCCGCTCGGTAGCTATCGATGGCCTTTTTCGTGGCAATCAACAACCCTAAACCTAAAAAAGCGCCTGGCGGCAGGATACCCACTAATGCTGGGTGAAAGCTGTCGGGAAGGGTTAGGGTTAGCCCGCGAGCCCCATCACCAAACATCATGTGGATCTGGGAAAACAGGGTACCGTTGCCCACCATTTCTCGTATTCCCCCCAAGGTCATCAGCACCGAGGTAGTCCCCGCTCCCATGGCCAGAGCGTCTATCGCTGAGGCAGCCACTCCATACTTGGAAGCAAAGGCCTCCGCTCGACCGATGATGATGCAATTCACCACGATGAGAGGGATGAAAATACCCAATACCTTGTATAGCTCGTTGACATAGGCGTTCATGGTCAAGTCAACGATCGTCACAAAAGAAGCGATAACTAAAACGAAAATAGGAATACGTACTTCAGCCGGTACATAATCCCGGATCAGGGAGATGGCTACGTTGGAACCCAGCAGTACCATAGTAGTGGCCAGCCCCATTCCCAAGCCATTGACCGCATTGGTGGTAGTAGCCAACAGCGGACAAGTTCCAAGGATCTGGACTAGATTAGGATTGTTGTACCACAGACCGTCAGTGACGATTTTGGGATAACTCGGCGTGCTCATGGGGGATACCCTCTTGAAGTTCGGGGGCTAGCCCGGAGAAGCAAACAGAGCCTCTCGGTGCCCTTCAAAATATTGCAGGGTCCGCTTCACCGCCCCTACTACAGCCCGGGGGGTAATAGTGGCACCGCTAAATTGGTCAAAAGCTCCGCCGTCCTTTTTCACCTTCCACCGATCCAAAGACGGATTGGTGAGAGATTTACCGGTAAACCGGGTGATCCAGTCGTTACGGTCCACGTCGATCTTATCTCCTAGCCCAGGCGTTTCCTTGTGGGTAACAACTCGCACACCGGCCAATTGGCCGTCAGCATTCACCCCCACCAACAAGGCAATGTTGCCAGCATAACCATCTGGTGCCACGGTGGTAACAACCGCCGCAACAGGTTGCCCACCTTTTCGGGCTCGATAGACCGTTACGGGACTGTTGCCCAAAGACGGCTCACTGAGCTGCAAGGTATCCATAGCCATATCGTTATCGTAGCGATCAGCTGGGACCAGCTGTTGCAGGCTACGCACTAATGCCGCTCGAGCATTAGCCTCAATCTGGGATTGGGTACCACTGTAGGTCAGTGCCAAAGCCGCCGTACCGACAGCAGCAAACACAGCAAGTAAGCCTGCTGAGTGAGTAATAGTGCGAGTCAACTCGTTTTGAATCGAAGGGGAAGGAGGCAGATCTTCCCCAGGTTGGTGGTCAGTGTTCAACGCCTGAGTCTCCTTGAGTCTCCTGAGGAATCATGGATGGCCGTACACCCTGGGTTGGGTATAGTGGTCCAAAGTGGGAGCCATCATGTTCATGATCAGCACGGCAAAGGCCCCGGCATCGGGGTAACCGCCAAAAGTGCGAATGAGGTAAATGAGGCTACCCACCCCTATCCCAAATCCAATTCGCCCCCAGGGGGTAGTGGAAGCTGTTACTGGATCGGTTGCGATGAAAAAAGCCTCCAGCATGGTGGCACCACTGAACAAATGGAACAGCGGAGAAGCATAACGACTGGGATCGTACAGATTGAACAGTCCAGCTAACACCAACAGGGAAACCAACACCCCCACGGGAATCTGCCAGCCGATGGTATTACGCCGCACCATCCAGATACCCCCTAGCAGGTAAAGGGCTGAAACAATCTCCCAACCTTTTCCTCCTGCTAACCCAAAGACGGGAGTGGTGGTTTTCGCATCCTGGATGGTGTGATGCAGCAACGTCACCTGCTGACGGACGGTATCCAAGGGAGTCGCCTGGGATAGGGCATCCACCCCCAAGCCTTGGGGAGTTTGACCACCAAAGATCAAATTCAGGGCATCACCCAGCCCTAAGGAACCATGGACCAATCCTTCAGGGGGGAGCCACTGGGTCATTTCCCGAGGGAAAGACACCAGCAACAGTACATAGCCAGCCATGGCAGGATTGAAGGGGTTGTAACCTAAGCCACCGTATAGGTGCTTGACAAACACCATAGCAAACACCACACCGGTGACGGTTAACCACCAAGGGGACAGGGGTGGAATGGAAATAGCCAGCAGCACTGCGGTGAGTACAGCAGACAGGTCCATTAACGTGGTACGTATTGGTCGTCCCCGGGCGGCTAACATCGCTGCCTCGGCAGCTAAGGCAGCCGGTACAGCGATGACGATATTAACGATAGCACCCCAACCAAAAACCCAAACAATGCCCACCAGGGCTGGGATTAGGGCTAGTAGCACTTCCCCCATCACTCGAGTGACCGAAGTGGGGGCGTGGAGGTGAGGAGAGGTGGTGGCATGAAATTCCATTAGCGGGGATCTCCTGGCTGATCGGCTGCCCGACGACTATCGGCTTCCGCTATCTGGGCTTGTTGGGCTGGGGTGAGGTCTTCAGTGTTTTTCGGGGTAACCGGAGCCGTAGCTTTTTTGGCAGCAGCTCGGGCAACGGCGGCATCAATAGCTGCCTTTTTGTCAGCCCCCGGTGGTGCTGAGGCAGCAGCAGCTTTTGCTTGTGCCAGCTTGGCGGCTTTCTCTGCTTTTTCCCGATCAAAGCGAGCAACTCGGGCCTCATTACGCCGACGGGCTAAGTCGGCCCTTTGCTTATCCCGCTCCCGAGCAGCCACTTCGCTCTTAGCAAAACGGTAGTACTGCACCAAGGGAATGCGGCTAGGGCATACCTCGGCGCAACAACCGCACTCAATGCAATCAAACAAATTGTATTGCTGTACTTTGTCAAAATCCCGAGCTCGAGCGTGCCAGTACATCTGCTGAGGGAGCAGGTTAGTGGGGCACACCGTGGTACAGGCGCCACAACGGATACAGGCTTGGGGGTCTTGATTAGCGGGTACTTCTCCTGCTACCGCACACAGCAAGCAGTTGCTGGTTTTCACTACCGGCACCTGATCGTGGCTGAGGGCGAACCCCATCATCGGTCCCCCCATGATCAACCGCTCTATCCTATTCACTGATACCTGATAGTGTTGCAGCAGAAACGACACCGGTGTACCTAGGCGAACTTCTACATTACGGGGTTGAGCAACAGCTCCCCCGGTGAGGGTCAGCAGCCGGGAGATAAGGGGCTCGCCGTGGACCACCGCTCGATACACCGCATGAGCCGTAGCCACGTTGTGGCACACCACCCCCACTTGGGAAGGCAAACCACCACTGGGCACTTCTCGCCCAGTGAGGACTTTGATGAGCTGCTTCTCCCCTCCCATGGGGTAACGGGTAGGTACCTGCACGACTTCAATAGGGTGTCCCTGAGCCGCTTCCCGCAACGCTTGATAGGCTTCTGGCTTGTTGTCTTCAATGCCGATTAGGCACTCGGTAGGCTGAAGAATACGGGCCATGATGCTCATACCTTCGATGATCTCCGCCGCTTGGCGACGCATTAGTAAATCATCAGAGGTGATGTAGGGCTCGCACTCTGCACCATTGAGAATCAAAGTCCGAATGGGGCGACTAGGACCGGGCTGGAGTTTAACTGAGCTGGGGAAACCAGCCCCCCCTAAACCAACGATGCCGGCATCCCGGATCAACGTACGCAGCAAGTTAGGATCGGCAGATGCCCAATCGGCTAACCCCTGGTGGGGATACCACGTGTCCTGGCCATCGCTCTCCAGCACAATACAGGGGGCTCCCAAACCGGAGGGGTGGGGTACCGGTAATGGGCTAACGTCCACCACTTGTCCAGAAGTGGGAGCGTGGAGAGAGGCGCTGATGTAACCCTTGGGCTTAGCCAGGGGCTGGCCCTTCAGTACCTTATCCCCTATCGCTACCAAGGGTTCTGCTGGAAGACCAATATGTTGCTGGAGGGGCAACACCAAACGGGGAGGAATGGGAGCAACATCCACCGGCAACTGGGTCGAGATCTCCTTATGACCGTGGACATGGATACCACCGTGGAAGCTGAACAGGGCGCGGGGAATATTCATCACAGCCCCTCCATAGACGGGCCGCAGCCCATTCCAAGCGAAAAGTGATGGCTCATGGGCATACTAGGCGACCTTGGCGACCGGAGTCAGGGAGAAGTAGGGATAGGGCCACTTCCAGGTAGAGATGTCCTGTTTGATAGGCACCATGGCGATGCACTCCACCGGGCAAGGTGCCATGCACAGCTCACAGCCAGTGCATTCATCCCGAATAACTGTGTGCATGTGCTTGGCTGCACCCAGAATGGCGTCCACCGGGCAAGCTTGTTGGCATAGGGTACAACCAATGCAGGTCTGTTCATCGATGACAGCGATAGTCTTGGGTTTTTCCACTGCCCCCTTTTGGGGAGGATCCCGCCCCAATAAATCTGCCAAGGCAATGACCACCGCTTGTCCCCCGGGAGGACACAAATCCACCTCGGCATCACCTCGCGCCAATGCCTCTGCATAATCCTTACAACCGGCAAAACCACACTGACCGCATTGGGTTTGGGGTAAAGCTTGAACTACTTGCTCTGCTAAGGGATTGCCTTCGACGCGGAAACGAATAGCCGCATACCCCAAAGCGGCTCCCAGCAAAGAAGATAGGGTGGTAACAGCAACGACATCGGTCAACATGGTGTTAGCCCTCCCGTACCAAACCGGCAAAGCCCATGAAGGCCAAGGACATCAAGCCAGCGGTAACCAGGGCAATGGGAGGTCCCTTAAATACTTCCGGGACATCAGCCACGGTGATGCGCTCCCGCATCGAGGCAAACAGCAGCAGTGCTAATGAGAACCCCAACGCAGCTCCCATCCCATACACAGTGGACTGGAGAAAACCATAGTGGTTTTGGACATTGA
>CAWUNB010000126.1:0-6198 GCA_963923745.1 uncultured Thiotrichales bacterium | reverse complement strand
CGCCGTGTTCCAGAATTGCACCGTGCCATGCCATCAGCCTTATTGTATATGCACCCAGAAGACGCCAAGCAACGGGGGTTGAAACGCCAAGATACGGCATGGATTGAGTCTCGTCGTGGCAAAATTAAAGCCGTGATTGAAACGAAGGAACGTAATTTACCTCCCCGAGGTTATACCTTTATTACCTTTTTCGATGAATCTGTGTTTGTTAACAAGCTTTGTATTGATGCTACCTGCCCTATTTCCAAAGAAGAGGATTTTAAAAAGACGGCGGTGAAAATCTATAAGGCTTAAAATTAACAAGATGAACAGCCGCCGGGATTTTTTGCAAAAAACCATTCAAGGTGCCGCGTTAGCAACCAGTGGTGGGTTATTGTGGTCCTATTTGGTGCAGCGTAATGCCCAGGCGGTTCCCTTTGCCCTACGCCCTCCGGGCGCGTTACCAGAAGCTGATTTTAATGCCCTGTGTATTAAGTGCGGTCGCTGTGTTGCGGCTTGTCCCTATGCTACTTTGCAATTAGCCCCAGTGGGGGTAGGTGCCCCCCTGGGTACGCCCTACTTTCAACCGCGCCAAGTTCCTTGTCGTTTATGTCAAGACATTCCCTGTCAACGAGCCTGTCCCACCGGAGCGCTGTCACCCCAATTGACAGAGATAACCGCAGCGCGTATGGGATTAGCGGTTATTGATACTGAGCATTGTTTATCCTGGCAAGGACTACGCTGCGAAATTTGTTATCGCGTTTGTCCGTTACGAGAACAAGCCATCACTATTGATGCTCGTCCTCGTCGTCTTAGTAAACATGCCATGTTATTGCCCACAATACACAGCGATGCCTGTACCGGCTGTGGTATTTGTGAGCAAGCCTGTCCTGCGGAAGTAGCGGCTATTCGTATTTTGCCCCATGCTTGGGTGCAGGGAAAAATAGGCGATCATTATCGCTTAGGATGGAAACAAACCGACGGTATTACGCAAACATTTACCCCAGCATTATCTAATGGAGAGAATTCCTCTTCTGCCGGTGGATTAGATTATCTCAACGATCCCGAGTTGAAATATTAAATCCTGAATGAAAATATTATAGGAGATACCGGTAGATGCTGGCGATAATAAAATCTTGGCGTTTCCTGATACTGCGGCGCTTAACCCAATTCGGTACTATACTGTTATTCGTTGGTAGTCTTCATGGTGGCTGGAGTTGGTTTGGTCAGCCGTTACTGCGGGGTGATTTAAGCGCTTCTTTTATATTAGGGACTATTCCTTTAGCCGATCCTTTCGCTGTGTTGCAAATCTTTTTTACCGGTCATCTAGCCAAAGTAGAAGTATGGATTGGGGCCATTATTATTTTAGTTTTTTATGGTTTGCTGGGGGGGCGAACGTGGTGTGCCTGGGTTTGCCCAGTTAATCTGGTGACCGATTTAGCGGGCTGGTTACATCATCATACACTACCAAAGAATTTGTTTTCTCTACCCAGAAATCTACGTTACTTAATTTTGCTGATGGCGTTACTGCTGTCGGCCATTATCGGTTTACCAGCGTTTGAGTGGGTCAGCCCAATAGGGGCCATGCACCGAGAAATTTTATTTGGGTTAGGCTTAGGTTGGACGGGAGTGTTGGGTATTTTCTTGTTTGACTGGCTAGTGGTTAAACAGGGTTGGTGTGGTCATTTATGTCCCTTGGGAGGATTTTATAGCCTGCTTGGTCGCTACGCCCAACTTCGAGTCCAGTTTAATGCCAGCCGCTGTACCCACTGCGGAGAATGTGGAACGGTTTGTCCTGAACCACAGGTATTAAATTTGAAACAACTTGCTAAAGATAACCAGGTACTTTCGGGAGCTTGTACTAATTGCGGACGCTGTATCCCTATTTGCCCAGAGCACAGTTTGCAATTTGGTTGGCGTGGTACCCAGCTAACTAATACTTATTATCCACCGCAGCATCATTTAGGGGAGAATTAAGTGATGATTAAACCATTTACTTTGCTATTAACAATGAGTGCAGTGCTATGGTCTTCCATTACGGTAGCCCAACTGGCCACGGTGGAAGATAATGATATGGGGTTGGCTGGGAGTGTATTTGATACCCCGGAACCGTTACATTTTAATTATATGGCCATTGATCCCGATGACGTAGAAAAAACGTTGCCTACTGCTTTTGCCGATGCCCCCCCTCAAATTCCCCATAGCATCGATAAAGTGACCCCCATCCTCTTAACTAAGAACAAGTGTCTTAAATGCCATGATGATCCCAAGCTGTGGAACAAAAGCAAGGGTCAGGGGGAGGCATCCCCCATGCCAAAGAGCCACTATGTGGATTTCCGTAATACCCCAAAGACAGTAAACAAGAAGTTAATTGGTTCGCGGTTTTTTTGTATGCAATGCCACGTTCCTCAAGCAGAGGTAGCTCCTCTAGTGGAGAACGATTTTTAGCCCCTACTCTATGCGCCCTCGGGACAAACCCGGGGGCTTCTCGAAGATTTACTACTGGCGCGGCTTATTGGCACGCTCATACTGTTTGATGGCGTTCTCGCCCTGATGCTGGGCTTGGACCGCTAATTGTAATGCAGTTTCCTTATCCCCCTTTCCAAAAGCCTCTTCGGCATCCCGCAGAATCTGGGCAGTGTCGCGCCACTGGAAACTCAGGGTGTTTGCTTTCTCCACCACTTCCCGTGCTTGGTCAATGGCCACCACTACGGGATCGGTGGAAGGTGCAGCACCATAAGCCATGGAGGTAACGGCTCCTAAGGCAGCGACAATAGCCAATTTCTTCATCATTTTTCCTCCCCAAACCTATAGAACCAAAGTTATTTCAACGGGGCAGCTACACTACATGGTTTACCGATTAGGGGTCAAATCTTACAATTGACCGTTTTTCCACCCCCCAGCACAGGTCGCCCCCTCCATGCGCATTGTCCAGGAAGCCCTTACTTTCGACGATGTTTTGTTGCTCCCCGCCCACTCCGAGGTATTGCCTCGGGACGCGGATCTCTCTACCCAACTGACCCGTGACATTCGTCTGAGTATCCCCCTGGTATCGGCGGCAATGGATACCGTTACCGAAGCTCGATTGGCCATTGCCATGGCTCAAGAAGGGGGAATTGGTATCGTCCACAAAAATCTCACCCTGGAAGATCAGGCCGCCCAAGTACGGCGAGTGAAGAAATTCGAAAGCGGAGTGGTCACCGATCCCATCACTATTGGCCCTGATGCCACCATCCGGGATGTGCTCCGACTCACCCGTACCCATGGCATTTCAGGTTTACCAGTAGTACTGGGAGAAGAATTGTTGGGTATTGTTACCAGCCGTGACGTGCGCTTTGAGACCCGTTACGACAGTCCGGTCAGTCGTATCATGACCCCCAAAGATCGCTTGGTTACGGTACGGGAGGGAGCTGATCGGGAGAATGTGTTAGCGCTGCTCCATCGTCACCGTATTGAGAAGGTGCTGGTGGTGAATGACAAGTTCCAGTTAAGGGGCATGATTACCGTCAAAGATATTCTCAAAGCTAAGGAAAATCCCAATGCTTGCAAGGACAGCCAAGGGCGGTTACGGGTGGGAGCCGCCGTGGGTGTTGGTGTTTCTAGTCAGGAGCGGGTGGAAGCGTTAGTACAAGCGGGAGTGGATGTGTTGGTAGTGGACACGGCCCATGGTCATTCCCAGGGTGTGTTGGACATGGTGCGCTGGGTCAAACAAACTTTCTCAGAAGTTCAGGTCATTGGTGGCAATATTGCTACCGGAGCAGCAGCGCTGGCTCTAGCGGAGGCCGGTGCTGATGGAGTGAAAGTGGGAATTGGCCCTGGTTCCATTTGTACTACCCGTATCGTGGCTGGGGTTGGCGTTCCTCAGATTACTGCCGTTGCTAATGTGGCAGATGCTCTCAAAGGGACAGGGGTCCCTCTTATTGCTGATGGTGGCATTCGTTACTCTGGTGATCTGTCCAAAGCCATTGCCGCCGGGGCCTGGTCGGTGATGATGGGGGGGATGTTTGCCGGTACCGAGGAAGCCCCCGGCGAAGTGGAGCTGTATCAAGGCCGTTCCTACAAAGCTTACCGAGGCATGGGTTCCCTGGGAGCAATGTCCCAACAGCACGGTTCTTCCGATCGCTATTTCCAAGAGGGCACGGTGGAACCAGAAAAGCTTGTTCCTGAAGGTATTGAGGGTCGGGTACCCTACAAAGGGGCTCTGAGCGCCATCATCCACCAGCTCATGGGGGGGCTGCGCTCCAGCATGGGCTACACCGGCTGTCGTAATTTGGCGGAAATGCGAGAGAACTGCGCGTTTGTCCGGGTAACTAATGCGGGGATGCGGGAGAGCCACGTCCACGATGTCACTATTACTAAGGAAGCACCCAATTATCGGGTGGAATCCTAATTCACTCCCCTGTACCGGATAACGCTATGACCACCACTAATATCCACGCTGATCGCATTCTGGTTCTCGACTTTGGCTCCCAATACACCCAACTCATCGCCCGACGGGTGCGGGAAGGAGGGGTCTATTGCGAGATCATGCCCTACGATGTAAGCGAGATGGAGGTGGGGGCGTTTGCTCCTAAGGGCATCATTCTATCGGGGGGACCGGAGTCTGTTACCGCTAACGACACGCCTCGAGCCCCTCGAGTGGTGTTTGATTTGGGGGTACCAGTACTGGGAATTTGCTATGGCCTGCAAACCATGGCAGCCCAGTTAGGGGGCGTTGTGGAATCCTCCGCCCATCGGGAATACGGTTACGCTCAGGTTCGAGCCCGGGGACACTCGTGGTTGCTATCGGATATCGAGGATCATACCAGCGCAGAGGGCTATGGCTTGTTGGATGTGTGGATGAGCCATGGCGATCGGGTAACTACCCTACCCCCGGGTTTTAAGGTCATTGCTGAAACACCTAATGCCCCCTTGGCGGGTATTGCCGACGAAGAGCGGGGGTTCTACGGTATCCAGTTTCATCCAGAAGTAACCCATACCCGCCAGGGAGAACGGATTCTGTCTCGTTTTATTCACGATATTTGTGGCTGTATGACGTTATGGAATGCCAGCAATATTATCGAGGACAGTATTGACCGTATTCGCAGTGAAGTGGGTAATGATACGGTGTTATTGGGTTTGTCGGGGGGAGTAGATTCTTCAGTTGTTGCCGCCTTATTACACCGGGCTATTAGCGAACAATTAGTGTGCGTTTTTGTAGATAACGGGTTATTGCGTCTCCATGAAGGAGACCAAGTAATGGCCACTTTTGCGCAGCACATGGGGGTGCGGGTTATTCGAGTAGATGCCTCTGAACGTTTCCTGGCGGCTTTAGCAGGAGTATCTGATCCAGAACAGAAACGGAAAATTATTGGCCGATTATTTATCGAAGTTTTTGAAGAAGAAGCCAACAAATTAGCTGGAGTCCGTTGGCTAGCACAGGGAACAATTTATCCCGATGTCATTGAATCAGCTGGTTCCCGTACCGGCAAAGCCCATGTCATTAAATCCCATCATAATGTAGGCGGTTTGCCAGAACGGATGCATTTGCAGCTATTGGAGCCATTACGGGAATTGTTTAAAGATGAGGTACGGCGATTAGGTGTGGAATTAGGTTTACCCTACGATATGGTTTATCGTCATCCTTTCCCCGGCCCTGGGTTGGGGGTACGTATTCTCGGGGAAGTAACCAAAGAATATGCTGATATCCTTCGTTTAGCCGATCACATTTTTATTCAAGAACTGCGAGCTGCTGAATTATATGATACCGTTTCCCAAGCCTTTGCAGTATTCTTACCGGTAAAGAGTGTCGGAGTGTTGGGTGATGCTCGTCATTATGATTATGTGATAGCAATAAGGGCAGTACAGACTATTGATTTTATGACAGCCCGCTGGGCTCATTTACCCTATCAATTACTAGAACAGATTTCTCTGCGTATTATTAATGAAATCCCCCGTATTTCTCGGGTAGTTTACGATATTTCTGGTAAACCACCAGCCACTATTGAGTGGGAGTAAGAATCTTCCCTGCATGACCACCACACCCACGTCATCCGATGTTTTGGAGCTGCGCCTAGAACCCGCAGATAACCAGCGCCTTGCCAATTTATGTGGCCAATTTGATGAACACCTTCGTCAAATTGAGGCGCGGCTAGGGGTTAGCCTTCACAATCGCGGCAATCTATTTCACTTGACAGGTTCTGCTTCGGCTATTTTAGAAGCTAGTCAGATTTTAAAAAA
>CAWUNB010000125.1:0-6240 GCA_963923745.1 uncultured Thiotrichales bacterium | reverse complement strand
GTAGTTCCCGCACGCCACGTAGATAGGGATCATCCCGCTGATTAGGATTAAGCTTGACCCGGGCCTCCTGGCCACTCGCGGTTAAGCCGTAGACCGTCATGGTGGATTCATCAATGCGTACCGCTTGAATGTCATTGACCAGCAGTACATTGAGGCGCAGGGCATCTTCGGGGGAAAGGTCCACGGGAGTACAACTCCTCGGTTAACTAAGTCTAGTTTTTCACTGATTAGCAAATCTTAAAACTACTGGAGTGTTGCCATGAACGATACTTCTTTTGAATCTACCGCTGCTAATGCCTCTGAAAGTCCTCCCACAGATAATCCCCTTTTGGCTGATCTGCGTCATCCGGATTGGTACCTAAATCGGGAACTAACTTGGTTGGCTTTCAACCGGCGAGTACTTCATGAGGCCCAAGATCCCCGGACACCGCTGTTGGAGCGGTTAAAGTTTATCGCCATTGTTAGCGCTAATTTAGATGAATTTTTTATGAAGCGTATCGGTGGCTTAAAACAACAAGCACAAGCAGGCGTTACCATAACGACGCCTGATGGCCGTACCCCTGTACAGCAGTTAATCGAATGTCGTAGTACTGTACGGGAACTAGAATCTATTAAACATCAAACCTTAACTGCATTATTAGCTGAACTGGAAACTCATGGCATTACTATTCGTGATTATGCCACTTTAGAAGAAAATGCCAAAAGCTGTCTACGGGACCATTACGTTAATAATATTTTTCCTTTAGTAACCCCTTTAGCTATGGACCCTGGGCATCCTTTTCCATTTATTTCTAATCAAGCATTAAATTTATTAGTAACTCTGCGTTTCCCTGGTGACAGTGAAACTTATATGGCTCGAGTAAAAGTGCCAATACGCAGCGGTATTTCTCCTCGCTTTCTACGTGTAGGAGAAGGTCATACTTATGTTGCTTTAGAAGATGTCATGATAAATAATTTAGATTTGCTCTTTCCTGGAATGAAAGTTCAATCTTGTGAATTATTCCGCGCAACTCGAAATGCTAATGTGGAGCGAGATGAGGAGCAAGCGGATGATTTATTAGAAATGATTGAATCAGAATTGCGGGATCGCTATTTTGCTCCTATCGTTCGGCTGGAAGTACGCCAAGGAATGAGTACCGCTCATCGCGGAATGTTAGCGGCTGAGTTGGGATTGGATGAGCAAAATGATGTCCAGGAAGTAGAAGGAATGATGGCTCCTCGGGATCTTATGCAATTGGCTTTTTTAGATTTTCCAGAATTGCGAGATGCTCCCCATCATCCTACTAACAACCCTCGCTTACAAGATCCCCGTAATCTTTTTCATATTATTCGTGATGGGGGGCCGATCTTACTTCAGCATCCCTATGAATCTTTTGCTACTTCAGTAGAGCGATTTTTGCGGACAGCGGCAGAGGATCCTAAAGTATTAGCAATAAAAATGACACTATACCGCACATCAGCGGATTCAGCCATTATTGCCCATCTCATTAATGCCGCTCGTAATGGTAAACAAGTGGCGGTATTAGTAGAGCTTAAAGCACGTTTCGATGAAGCGGCTAATATTCAGTGGGCCCGCCGATTGGAAACAGAAGGGATTCATGTTACTTACGGCGTGGTTGGACTAAAAACTCATAGTAAAGTTATTTTAGTTGTGCGAAAAGATTTTGATCGATTACGTCGCTATGCCCATATTGGAACAGGTAATTATCATCCAGGGACTGCTAGGCTTTATACTGATTTTGGTATGATGACCTGCGATGATGCGATTGGCCAAGATTTAACAGAATTATTTAATTTTCTTACCGGCTATTCTCCTCCTCGTAGTTATCGAAAATTATTAGTAGCGCCTTATACATTGAAAAACGGTTTATTGGAGCGTATTCAGCGAGAGATTCGTTTGCATCGCCCCGACAGTCCTGGTCACATTCAATTTAAAATGAATGCGCTAGAAGATGTAGATATTGTAGAAGCGTTATACCGGGCGTCTCAAGCAGGCGTTAAAGTCGATCTCATTGTTCGGGATACTTGCCGCCTTCGTCCTGGGCTACCGGGATTGAGTGAGCATATCCGAGTACAATCTATTGTTGGACGTTTTTTGGAGCATGGTCGTATTTTTTACTTCCGCAATGGAGGCGCTGGAGAGTACTACATCGGTTCTGCAGATTGCATGAAGCGTAATTTGGAAAGTCGGGTTGAAGTTGTTGCCCCGGTGGAAAATGATACTCTCCGTCAAGATCTGCGCCTTATTTTAGATATTCAGCTTACGGATCAACGGACTGCTTGGGATATGCAGGCAGATGGAAGTTATGTACAACGCCAACCAGGAGACGAGGAAGACGAGCAAGGAACTCAGGAACTCCTAATTGCATTAGCAGACAAGCGTTCCAAGGCCGTGGCAAAACGTAAACGCAAAAAATTCCGTAATAAAATGCTAAATCGGTTCAAATTGATAGATGTTTGAAATTTGTCAACTGCCTCTCAGGGAGGGACGATTGACGTCCCCAGGGTCAGTCGCTATCATGACTGACCCTGTGCGGTTGGATTAGTTGAGTCACCAGCCAGAGAGGCATACTCGGGGTATAGCGCAGCCTGGTAGCGCACCTGCTTTGGGAGCAGGGTGTCGGGGGTTCGAATCCCTCTACCCCGACCAGCTTGCCTTGTTGGAAATCGGTAGCGAAGTTCGGGGGGAGTCTGCGCCCGTAGCTCACTCGGATAGAGCATCGGCCTTCTAAGCCGAGGGTAGCAGGTTCGAATCCTGCCGGGCGTACCAATTATTGGTCACCGTGTAGTGGATTTGTGCAGTGCCATGGCGGAGGTAGCTCAGTTTGGTAGAGCCCTGGATTGTGGCTCCAGTTGTCGCGGGTTCGATCCCCGTCCTTCGCCCCATCTAATTCACCTCTTGTTGTTTATTCCCGCTATCCTGCGTGGTCTTTTGGAAAGACGTAGATTCCCAGTTGTCCCATCTGTTGGTGCCGTTCGTAGATAGTTAGCCGTTCGATGAGGTGGGCGGTAAGCCGCGTTCCTTGGGCGAGCAGCAAAGTCCCGTCATCGTTAGTCACGTCTCGGCTGAGCATCATCCCTTCTTTGAGCTGTTTGGCCAGGGTGATTCGTATCTCTCCCTCATGGGACTGCTTGTTAAATTCTTCCACCAGCAATTCCACAAAGGCATCCAGTACATCGGGGTCGTAGCGCTTTCCTCGTTCGGTTTGCATGAAGTCTCGCGCTTGAAATGAATCAAGACGTTCCTTCAGGAGTCTGCCATGAAGCAGGCTATCGTAGTCATTAACAATGGCGATAATCCGAGCCCCCAGTGGAATAGCTTGTCCAACCAATTGATCTGGATAACCTCGCCCACCAAACTGTTCATGATGGTGACGAATGAGTTGGGCGGTCTCTTCCAAATGACCTAGAGAAAATAACGCTGCTTGCCCTGTTACCGAGTGGCGGGTTAGCGCCCGAAACTGATCAGGGGTAAGAGCCGCCAGCGGCGGGCGTATCAAACTTTCTGGAAGGTTAATTTTGCCAATATCGTGGACAAAGCCGGCAAACGTGGTGTGTTGGATGTCGCTAGTAGACATGCCCAGGCGCTTGGCCAATTTTCCCGCGAGCTCCCCAACCCGTCGCCCATGCCCCACTAGCGCTCCTTCCCGCATCTCCCCCAAGCTGGCAAAAACTTGTACAGCAGAAGCGTAACTTTCTTTGATATCGTCATAGGCCAGCTCCAGCATGGACATGGCTTGGCCTAGCTCTTCCGTCCGCGCTTTTACCCGTGCTTCCAGGGTTGCATTGAGCGCTTTAAGCTCATCGTTTTGCCGTTTAGTGAGGATTACTAACCGACGCCGCTCCATTTCCAGATAGCGCATTTCTAACCCTTGGCTCACAGTGAGACGAAGGTCGCTATCCTCCCAGGGTTTTGCAATGTAACGGAAAATCTGTCCCTGATTGATGGCGGCAATGGTGGAAGATACGTCCGAGTAACCGGTCAATAGCACCCGTACGGTATGGGGCCACCGATTGGCCACTTGCTCCAGCAACTCTGCCCCGCTCATACCCGGCATGCGCATGTCTGAAATCACCAGATCTACTGGTGCTTTTTCTAGTATCTCTAGAGCATCTGCCCCGTTACTAGCGGTGTGTAATTGGTAGCCTTGGGGACGAAATAATCGCCCTAATGCTGACAGGATGTTGGGTTCGTCATCCACCAGCAACAACGTAGCTCGACCAGCTCCAGGTTTGGTAGATTTTCCTAGGGAAGAGTCATTGACAAACGGAAGGGAAGAAGGTTGATTCATTTTTTATTCTCAACGAATTATTGCTAACAGACATGATCTTTTCGAGATTATATAATACCCGAGCCAAGTATTTAACCCCTCCCTACAAGTGGAATGAGATTTTTTTTGCTTGCTTAACCCACCGCCGGGAATTAGTGGTTGCTCAAACCGTAGCCATTCTTGGGGTGATAGCGGGAGTTCCTATCCCTTTGTTACTCCCTCTTTTGGTAGACGAAGTGTTGCTAGGGCACGGTGGACCGGTGGTAGCCACTGTCCAAGCCTTTTTTCCTGTCAGTTGGCACGGTCCTACCCTATATATCTGTGTAGTATTAATAATTGCTTTATTATTAAGGTTAATAGCGTTACTGATGCAGGTTTGGCAGTCCCGCCAATTTACCACCATAGCCAAAGATCTAACCTTAACCTTGCGGGAAAATCTGTTGGCTCACTTGACTCGAGTGTCCATGGCCGAATACGAAACCTTGGGCAGCGGTGGAGTGGCATCTCAGTTGGTTACTGATGTGGACGCTGTGGATCGTTTTCTTGGCGCTGGTCTATCTAAATTGCTGGTAGCTGTTCTCAGCTTAGTGGGCACAGCCGCCGTGCTAGTGTGGATTCACTGGCCTTTGGCTTTATTCATTTTGGTGATGAATCCCTTGGTTATCTATACCACCACAATATTAGGACGACGGGTCAAACAATTAAAACGGCGAGAAAATGGAGCCTATGAGGACTTCCAGCAAACCCTGACCGAAACGTTGGACGGGATGCAACAAATTCGTGCCAGCCAGCGAGAAGAGTGGTTTTTTGCCCGATTGACCGCACGTGCCAAGGCGGTAAGGGACAGTGCAGTAGCCTACGAATGGCGAGGAGAAACAGCCAATCGACTCTCTTTTTTAGTCTTTTTATTTGGTTTTGATGGGTTTCGTGCCCTGGCTATGCTCACTGTGGTCTACTCGGACCTATCTATGGGGCAGATGATGGCGGTATTTGGCTATCTATGGTTCATGATGACTCCCGTTCAGGAAATCGTGAATCTGCAATACGCCTGGGCTGCTGCTGACGGAGCACTGGGGCGCATTAATCGGTTGCTGGAATTACAACAAGAACCTGATTACCCAACGCTGGCTGATCCTTTCATTGGTCAGCGTGCTGTCTCGGTAGGTTTGGAACGAGTGAGCTTCAGTTATGGGGAAGGCCCAAAGATTCTGGACGAAGTCACCCTGGAGATAGCCCCGGGGGAACGAATTGCCTTGGTTGGGGCAAGTGGAGCGGGTAAATCAACCCTAACCCAAGTGCTAGTGGGACTTTATCCCCCCGATAGCGGGGTGGTGCGATTCGGAGGGGTACCGGTGGAGCACATTGGTTTGCCCTTAATTCGTCGCCAAGTAGCCACCGTATTACAGCAACCAGTCCTGTTTAACGACACCATTCGTCTCAATCTCACCTTGGGCCAAGACCAGTCTGAATCCCGCTTGTGGGAAGCTTTAGAGGTGGCACAGTTAGACGGTTTTGTGGGCCAGTTACCTGAGGGACTGGATACTATTGTGGGGCGGTCAGGAGTTCGCCTATCTGGTGGACAACGCCAGCGTTTGGCCATTGCCCGATTAGTGTTAACTGATCCTAAGGTAGTCATCCTAGACGAGGCGACTTCTAGCTTGGATACCGTTACGGAGGAAGCGCTACATCAATCGCTTCGTCGTTTTCTCATTGGGCGCACCACCCTCATCATTGCCCACCGGTTAAGTGCAGTACGGCAGGCTGATCGAGTCTATGTATTCGATGGGGGTCGGATAGTGGAGCAGGGATGCCATGAGGCGCTGATAGCTGCTGGGGGGTTGTATCAGCGGCTGTACGGTGACTGAATTTAGCGCCCATTAAAACACCAACAGTGGGGCTAACGCTTGGCCAGCGAGTAATGCTGCGATAGAAAGTCCCACGGACCCCAGCAAATACCAAGACGCCCCCG
>CAWUNB010000124.1:0-6266 GCA_963923745.1 uncultured Thiotrichales bacterium | reverse complement strand
TGCATCCTGCAGGACTATTTCCCGAGTAATCAGCTCTTCCATGATGACTTTGGAGTCTTGAGTATTTTCACCAGCCCGGCTTTCTAGATAGCGGTCATGGGCGCTTTGGGTGATTTGGGTGCCATTAACGACAGCCAGCACCTTGTCAGCAGGGGTATCAGCACTGTTGACTAGAGAGGAAAAAACCAGGGCGGCAAATCCGACAGCAGATAATCGACTACGGTGCATGGGTACCTTCCAAAAGGTCTTGGGTGGAATCAGGTATTTTAAGTCTCGTCGGGGGTAGCCGCTGAGGCAATCGCGAGGGCGTGAATACCGTGGGTGGCGAGATCGCCAATAGCTTGATAAATCAATCGATGGCGTTGAACTAGGCTCAAGCCAGTAAAAGCTGGGGAAACGATGGTTACCCGGTAATGTCCTCCCGCTTGGGCTCCGGGGTGGCCAGCATGGTGCTGACTTTCATCCGCAATTTCCAGACGTACAGGAGACAGGGCAGCGGTTAATTGCGCCCGAATAAAAGCAGGTCGATCAGCAGGCCAGGTCATGGCATAACCTTGCGGAAAGGTTTAACGATAACTTGAGAGAAAACACCGGCTTCCAGATAGGGGTCGGCTTCTGCCCAAGTCCGAGCTTCTTCTAGGGAAGGGAACTCAGCCACAATGAGACTACCGGTAAAACCAGCAGGGCCTGGATCTATCCCATCTATCGCAGGATGGGGACCCGCTAACACCAAACGGCCCTGATGGCGCAGTATTTCCAAACGTTGTAAGTGGGCAGGCCGAGCAGCACGTCGGGCCTCTAGGCTGCCTTCTCGATCCTGAGCAATGATGGCGTAGAGCATGGCAAAATTCCGTAGCTAGGCTATCCCCAACGGGGCGGGGCACTGTATCACAGCCGGTTTTGACTACGGCAGAAAAAAGCGGGCACCCTAGCTTAAGAGTGCCCGCCGGATTACTGGATAGACCGGGGTGACGGTCTAGAGAAGTCCAGTTTACAGGTTGTAGGCCCGTTCGTCGTGTTGGGACAGATCCAGCCCCTGGGTTTCCTCTTCCTCCGTAACCCGCAGCCCGATGAGGAGATCCACCAATTTGAGGATGATGAAGGTCAACACCAGGGTATAGAGGGCAGTGATGGCAACGCTTATTCCTTGGATGGAAAGCTGACTAATAATGCTCAAATCCGCCTTAGAACCGCCCAGACTGGCTGCTGCGAAAACCCCAGTCAGCAATGCACCAACAATTCCAGCCACTCCATGAACACCGAACACGTCCAGAGCATCATCGTAGCCGAAGGCCCGCTTCATCTTGGTAGAGGCGAAGAAAGCCAAGAAAGCACCAGCAAAACCGATAGCCAACGCTCCCATGGGACCAACAAAACCAGAAGCTGGGGTAATGGCTACCAACCCAGCGACTGCACCGGTGACGATACCTAATACACTGGGTTTACCGTGGACTAGCCATTCAACAAACAACCAGGTAAGGGCAGCTGCTGCAGTCGCTATTTGGGTTACAGCCATGGCCATTCCCGCTGTACCGTTGGCCGCTACCGCACTACCAGCGTTGAAACCGAACCAACCCACCCACAGCATCGCAGCTCCCACTACAGTGAGACCCAAGTTATGGGGTGGCATAGCGGTAGTAGGAAAGCCTTTCCGCTTGCCTAATACCAGGGCTGTTACTAGACCGGCAACACCGGCATTGATATGGACCACGGTGCCGCCAGCAAAATCCAACACCCCCATATCCCACATATAACCACCGTCACCACTCCAGACCATATGGGCAACTGGAATATAGACAATGCTAAACCAGAGTCCCATAAACCATAACAACGCTGAGAATTTCATCCGTTCCGCAAAAGCACCAACGATGAGGGCCGGAGTAATAATAGCGAAGGTCATTTGGAACATCATAAAGACGGTTTCTGGAATAGTCTGGGGAGCTACAATGCTATCCACTGTTACTCCAGCAAGAAATGCTTTGCTGAACGTCCCAATGAAAGAATTCAAATTGATAACCCCTTTCTCCATTCCTGTTGTATCAAAAGACAAGGTATAACCGTAAATAGTCCATAGTACGGTGACCAAAGCCGTAATAGCAAAGCATTGCATAAGAACGGACAGTACGTTTTTTGAGCGTACTAACCCGCCATAAAACAAAGCCAAGCCGGGGATGGTCATAAATAACACCAGGGCCGTGGAGGTAAGCATCCACGCTGTATCGCCGGAGTTAATGGCAGGGGCGGCTGCTTCTTCGGCCAATCCTAATATTGGCAAGGCACTTAGTAGCAGAAAACCCAGACCCCTAGAGGTCGTTTTACTGTCACAGCTGCTCATAGTCGTTTACCTCGGGCTATAGAGCTTCGACACCGCTCTCGGCTGTGCGAATGCGTACCGCTTGCTCCAGGTTGTACACAAAGATCTTGCCATCACCGATTTTCCCGGTGGCGGCCGATTTGAGAATTGCTTCAATGACTTTATCCACCATATCATCACTTACAGCAGCTTCCACTTTTACCTTAGGCAGAAAATCCACCACATATTCCGCACCCCGATACAATTCAGTGTGCCCTTTCTGCCGACCAAATCCTTTTACTTCGGTAACGGTAATACCCTGCACACCCACTTCCGAGAGGGCTTCACGCACATCGTCCAATTTAAATGGCTTGATAATAGCGGTCACTAATTTCATGGTTGACTCCTATAGTTCTACGTCCTGGATTAAAAACTCTTAGAAATGGTAAGTAAGGTTCGTCCATCACAATTGTTAGAACCGCAGTCAGCTTTCTTCAGGTCGGTATCCCAGTAAGCAAGTTCTACACCAAGACCCATCAATTGAGTAGAAATACCTGCTTTCCATTCTACATAGTCTTTATTTATTTCTTGATTCTGACGACCTATATGGGCGTTAAATGCAAAATTGTTAGGCAATGGAGCATCCAAACCGATCATAAAATAACTGGTTTTCTTTTCATTGGCCATGCCATCTGGGCTATACCACACACCACCTGAGATCTTAGCCGGTCCAAAATCATAAGCTCCACTTAAACTAACTTCATAAAAATTGTAATCTAATGCATTGGGTGCACCAGGATATGTATACAGTCCGACGCTAGTATCCCAACTGATTGGACCATTCGTAAGCCCATAGCCAAGGGTATAATCAACTTCGAGATGAGAGGACTGAATATTTAAATTAGATCCCCATAAATTGGCATGAAATCCACTACTATGGTTATAATTCAGTCCGCCTTGAACAGCTGGATCTCGACTGGTTTGACTAACACCACGGAATACATAATCAGAAGTAAAAGCTAAACTACCGCTAATAGGAGAAGGGGCATCAGCGGCGACAACCAACATAGAGCAGGTAGCAACACTGACGGAAAATAAAGTCTTGGTAACGTATTTCATAGTAACTCTCCTAATGATTTAGGTAGATAAAAAATAGTCAGGGTAAAAATAAACTACCTGTCTTTGGAATGATTGCATGACTTGCATATCGCGTGCCATTGTTTTCATCTATCAAAAAACTCCACCACTGGGGGAGCGATATGCTTTTGATGCAACTCACCGAACCCAAAGTAAGCAGTCGGAGCGGGAGTATGCACTATCATGGTGCCCCCTGGGGTACTCGCCGCTTCTTCCAGCCAAAACCCAGACGAATTACCCCAAATCACTCCCACTAATACCGGAGATTTTGCAATGTTTGACCCTAGCGCCTTGGATGACTTGACCCAACGTTTGGCCGCTTTTCTTCCCCCTGGTACCCGTGAGCTACAGCGAGACATGGAAAGAAATCTGCGAGCCGCCCTCAGCGCTGCTTTTGCTCGTCTAGATCTGGTGACTCGGGAAGAATTTGAAGTTCAGAAAGGCGTTTTGGAGCGAACGCGAGCTCAACTCATTGTTTTGGAACGGCAGGTAGCAGCCCTTGAAGCTCAACGCCCGGCGAATAACATCAGTCCAGCGAACCCTAGTAATCCATGACCAACCAACACCCCTCCCCTGCTACCCCAGATCTGCAACTGGCAGTGGCCTATAGCCGGGCCCAAGTTGGGGTCAGCGCACCGCTAGTGAGCGTTGAAGTCCACCTATCTGGTGGGTTACCCGGTTTGTCCATTGTGGGACTGCCAGAAACAGCAGTGAAGGAAGCTCGGGATCGGGTGCGCAGCGCCTTACTCAACAGCCAGTTTGAATTTCCTCTGGCCCGTATCACCATCAACCTGGCCCCAGCGGATCTACCAAAGGAAAGCGGTCGTTTCGATCTAGCCATGGCCGTGGGGATGTTGGCTGCTTCTGGTCAAGCCCAATTAACTCCCTTGGCTCGGCTGGAACTGTTAGGGGAACTTGCCCTAGGAGGTGAATTACGCCCAGTAAAGGGAGTATTACCAGCGGCGCTGGCGGCTCGGGAAGCGGGGCGAGCGCTGGTGGTACCTATTACCAACGCCCCTGAAGCAGCACTGGTTCGAGGATTGACCGTGCTACCAGCTCACCACCTGTTGGAAGTGTGTGGCCATTTGGCGGGTCATTCCCCCCTAACACCCTGGCCAGAAGGTCCTCCAGTGGCATTCGTTCCCCCACAACAGGATTTAGCCGATGTTCGGGGGCAGCACTACGCCCGCCGCGCTTTAGAGGTTGCCGCTGCTGGGGGGCACTCTCTATTGTTCATCGGTCCACCGGGTACTGGTAAAACTATGCTAGCTAGCCGACTACCCGGGATCTTGCCTCCTATGGAGGAGAATGAGGCTCTGGAGGTGGCGGCAGTGGCTTCAGTTAGCGATAACGGTTTCGATAACACAACTTGGGGGCAACGCCCCTTTCGGGTCCCCCACCACACCGCATCCGGGGTAGCCTTAGTGGGTGGGGGGGCTCACCCCAAACCGGGGGAAATTTCGTTGAGTCACCGAGGAGTACTGTTCCTCGATGAGTTACCAGAGTTTGATCGGCGGGTACTGGAAGTGCTGCGGGAACCGCTGGAATCAGGTCGCATTATTATTTCCCGCGCTGCTCGCCAGGCAGAGTTTCCTGCTCGTTTCCAATTAGTAGCGGCCATGAATCCCTGTCCCTGTGGTTATCTAGGCGATCCGGGAGGGCGTTGCCGATGTAGCGCCGATGCGGTATCCCGTTATCGGGGCCGGATTTCTGGCCCCCTATTGGATCGAATTGATATGCACGTGGAAGTACCTGCCCCACCTCGAGAAGCGTTGCGGGTAGGTACGCCAGGGGACGGGGAAGATACAGCAACGGTACAAACTCGGGTGGTACAGGCACGGGAGCGGATGCTCGCCCGTAGTGGTCAACCTAACGCTACTTTAGGTACCCGTGATCTGGAACGAGTAGCGTGTTTGGCTGAAAAAGATCACCAGTTACTAGAAGCTGCTGTGGAACGGTTGGGCTTATCTGCCCGTGCCTATCACCGGATCTTACGGGTAGCCCGCACTGTAGCGGATTTAGCTGGGGCACAAGACATTGGTAGTAGTCACCTGGCAGAAGCCATTGGTTATCGACGGCTGGATCGGCGTTTGGGCTAGTTCAACGGGGTAACTAGAGAGGCCATCCTTGGCCCCTTTCGTAAAAATCCTTAGTCCGTCAAACCGCTGTTACGCCTCGCCCTTGAGCTGAGACAGAATAGCGGGATTTTCCAGGGTAGAAACGTCCTGGGTAATGTCCTGACCGGAAGCAATGGACCGCAGCAGGCGACGCAGAATCTTGCCGGAGCGAGTCTTGGGCAAGTTGTCGGCGTAGCGAATGTCATCGGGCTTGGCGATAGGCCCAATCTGATTGGCTACCCAATCCCGCAGTTCCTTGGTCAGCGCCTCATCGGCACCGCCATCGGGACGATCCCCGCGCAGCACCACATAGGCAAAGATGGCCTCACCCTTGATGGCGTCGGGACGACCCACCACAGCAGCTTCCGCCACCCGAGGATGGGCCACCAGGGCTGATTCGATTTCCATGGTACCCAGGCGATGGCCAGAGACGTTTAGCACGTCGTCAATGCGGCCCATAATCCAGAAGTAGCCGTCCTTATCCCGGCGGGCACTGTCACCAGCCAGATAATACTTGCCGTCAAACTTGCCCCAGTAGGTGCGGGCATAACGGTCATCGTCACCCCATATCGTGCGCAGCATAGACGGCCAGGGCTTGCGGATAACCAGATAGCCACCAGCGTCTGGGGTGGTGATGGAGTTGCCTTCTTCGTCCACGATGTCGGCGGCAATACCGGGCAGGGCCATGGTGCAGGAACCGGGCTTAGTGGCGATGACAC
>CAWUNB010000123.1:0-6318 GCA_963923745.1 uncultured Thiotrichales bacterium | reverse complement strand
TTAGTGGATCAACCAGCCAATTACGGTGTTAGCTTGCGTACCTTACGGGATATGCCGGTAACTCCAGTGAAAGTAGGCTATCAAGTCGATTTAGCTAAGGTTGCAAAAATTGCTGAAGTTCCATTAGATCAAGTTAAGCGACTTAATCCCGGTTATCACCACGGTAAAACTGATGCTGACGGTGGGCATTTATTGCTTCCCGTAGTTCAAGCTCGGGCTTTTCAAGAACGTTTGGCTCTGTTAGATCCCCAAGAATTATCACCGCTGATTACTGTTGCCCAAACTGATGCAGGAGATGAGGGGATATTGGAAAGAACAACGAAAGGGCACCGCCACTTGCTTTTAGCTAAAGGGCAGCGGTGTACTAAAGGAGGCAAGAAATGTGCTCACCGTCAGGGGAGTGCATCATCAAAAAAACATGGAGGGCATGGAAGTTATGCTAAAGGGCGTGACAATCACACTAGGTCAAAAGCAGCTCGTAGCTCAACCAAGCCCCTAGCTATAGCAGCGAAAACTCGGCATCGCAGTTAATCTTAGGTAGCTTTTATGGCAGACAATTCTTACGCCTTTGATGTTACTCTCGATAGTTTCTCATCTGTCGTCATAGAAAATTCCCATACCGTTCCGGTATTAGTGGATTTTTGGGCTAGTTGGTGCAGCCCTTGTCGGATGTTGGTCCCTATTTTAGTTCGGTTAGCAGAACAGTATCAGGGGCAGTTTATTTTAGCTAAAGTTAATACCGAGCAGGAACGGGAATTAGCCAGCCATCATGGTGTACGCAGTCTCCCTACTGTTAAACTTTTTCGTCACGGAAAGGTAATTGATGAGTTTATGGGCGCTTTACCTGAGGCTTCAGTACGGGAATTCATTGATCGCCACTTAGATAAGGAATCTGATCACTTACAGCGGGCGGCTAAAGTTGCATTAGCCAATCAGGATAAAGCGGGAGCTCGGGATTTATTGACAAGGGCAGCTACTTTAGAACCCGATAATGTTTCTATTCATTTAGATTTAGCGCGGTTATTGTCAGATACTGGTGAGCTGACAGCAGCAGTAGAAATATTAAAAAAATTACCTTTCGCTGCTCAGCAGGATCCTCAAGTGAAGGGTTTTTTAGCTCTGACAGAATTTAGTAAATTAGTCGAGGGTCACAGTAGAGTTGACTTAGAACAAGCGGTAGCTGCGAATAGTGTAGACTATGAGTCCCGTTTCCGGTTAGCTGTACTCTGCATAGTGTTAGAGGACTACCATGCTGGTATGGATCACTTGTTAGAAATTGTTCGTTCTGATCGTAAATTCAAAGATGATGGCGCTCGTCGGGCCTTGCTAGCGGTATTCGACTTGTTAGGCATGGATAACGAATTAGTGAAACGTTATCGGACACGGTTATTCAATTTACTACATTAATGGCTATTAAATTGTTTGAGGGGGGAGCGATGGATAGGTTAGTTATTCCTAAGCGAGGGCGTATCGAAAAAACGGCTGGGTGGCTGGGGCTGGGTTTATTGCTATGTCTATCTGTACCCCTTGGGGCAGAAGAGATTACAGAAAACCCTAGTGGATCCAATGATCAGCTTACCGCTATCCAAGAGGAGTTGACTCACTGCCAAGGCCAAGTGAAGGCTCTGGAAGGGCAACTAGTTCAGCAACGGGGAGAAGGAGACATCGCCCTGGCCCAAGCCCGTAGCCAGGCAGAAGGGGAGTTGCAGCAGACTCGCCGGGAAACTCAGGACGCGATTGACCGTGTTCGCAGTGAAGCCGCTACGGAACGGGAACGCACTCTGGCCCAGTTTGAAAGAGAGACCCAGGCAGCCGCTGCGGAGCAGCAAGCCATTCAGACACATCTCACCGCCCAGTGGAACAGTGAAATGAGGCGGGCTGAGGCAGCAGAACAGCGGGCAAGGGAATTGGAAGCCCGTAATCAACAATTGGCTAACCAACTTGTCCAGGTGGAAGGCGGTACCATCACCCTTGAAGCCGCCCAGGAACAGGCACGAGCGGTTTATGGACGTTATCGCGAGTTGGTAGAACATCACTCTGCCCATCACCAGCGGGATCCGAATACAGGAATGGAAATTGTTCAAACGGCTGGAGAGTTGGTAGCAGCCCAGCATCGGGTGGTCCGAGCCATGGGGGCAAAAGGACTGCAAATCATCCGTCGGGGAGATACCCTTTCCTCTGTGGCACGTCTCACCTTTGGCGAGGCCCATCAGTGGAAAGTCCTCCGAGAAGCTAACCACTACCTTCTGGGGGACAATGCCAAGTTGTTGGAAGGTACACCGCTGGTAATCCCCTGAAAGGGAAGTCAGCGGTGCTACCTAGTGGTCAGTTACTCGGTTGAGAATGACTGACGGAGATGGGGAGGGGAGCGCTGTGGTGGATGCGTCCCTCCAGTTGCTGGGTGATGGGGCCACGGGCCAAGTGAGCTAAGACAGCATCACTCAAATCTCCTCCTCGGCGCAGCGGGGTGTTGGGCAGTATTCCAACGTAGCCATCGATTTGGCCTTTTTCCATCAGAAAATCAGTTGTTGCCAGGTTGTAGTGGTGTGCCCGGTCCAAGGGCACACCATTAATATTTACCCCTAAAATTCGTTTTCCCGGGGGGAGATCAGGGTCATAACCAACCACTAATCCTGATACCTGGGGAAAGCGTCCGGCTTTGTGCTCCACCTGGCTCAAACCATTCTCCAAAGCGGCCCATAGTTGTTCTCCCGTAATGTCCAACAGCACCAATTGGCTGGTGAAGGGAAGCATGGTGTAGACATCGGCTAACGTGATGTCCCCCGGAGGAATAACTCGGTCATCCCGAAACCCCCCCCCGTTGATGAGGGCAATATCGGCTTCCATAGTCATCCTAGCGGCATCAGCTACATAGTTTCCTAAGTTACTTTCAGCTGTCCGCAAGGTATCTTCTTGGCCGTCCAGGGGAACTAGGCTGGTACCGGCTATTTTGCTGTAGGGTTCTATTTCTCGCTGGTAAGGAGCGAGAATTTCCGCCATAGCTGGATTGGCAGGAACTATCGCTGGATCCACTGATAGCAACCGCCAGCCTTTTTCCACCACTAAACTCTTTGCAGGGGGGGGAGGAGGAGGCTCAATAGCTAGCGTTTTCAGGCGAATCAGTCCTAGATTGATGGCATTGGCTCCTGCTTTGGTAATCAGTGTCTCTCCCACCATAGCTTCCAGTACTTCGTGTTCATGTCCACCAACAATGAGATCAATATCTGGCACTGCAGCAGCCAGCTTGCGATCTTGGGCAAAAGTCAGATGGGTTATTCCAATAATTAGGTCTACCCCCTGATTTTTTAGGGTTGCTACGGCCTGTTGAGCCGCTGTAATAGGATCCCGAAAAGAAATGGGCACTGGTCCACACCCTTGGACTGGGTCCAGCGGGAGGGTGACGCCAAACAAACCTACTTTTAACCCATCTTTCTCTACCACCAAAGTGGGTTGGATTGTACCGGGGGGTAAATCAGCCGCCGGAGGTAGGTCCACGTTGGCAACAACCCAAGGAAAGCGAGATTGCCGTAGGCGGTCCAGCAACGTTTGGCAACCGTAATCGAATTCATGATTACCCAAAGTAGCTACGTCCACTGGCAAGGCATTTAGCGCCTTGATCATCTGGGCTCCCCGATGCTTAAGACGGGTAGACAGCAGAGAAGGAGAAAAAATGTCACCACCATGGAGTAGCAGTACGGGCCCTTCTTCCCTTAGTTTTTGCAGCTGAGTTGCCACTTGGGCCATCCCGCCCCCTTGGTGAAGCTGACCCTGGGCATCTAGGGTAGGAACTGGGAAGATTTCATAAACATCATTAAGTTGTACTACTGTGAGTTGGTGAATGGGGGAAGCGTTTGCTCCACTAGCGGTTAATAAAACCGCAATAAAGATGGAAATAAAGGAATTAAAGGGGGTAGCCATGGGCCGCTCGAAATCGGTAAAAGGGAACTGTCAGGGTAGCTCCTCCTAGCACTGAGGAAAAGAGCATACTTCCCTCATCTGTCAATTCTGCTAAATACACTCCCCCCCTAGGTCGCTAAATTACTTAGGCCACTGGGGGCCTGTCAGCATTGGATAACCATCGTGAAACTGTGGCTGTGGACCGTTGCAGCGGCGATACTGATAGCGTCTTTGGCGAGTTTGCCAGGGCAAGCCGCTGAGACGGACTTGCGTGTTCTGGTGGATACTTCTGGCAGCATGAAACAAAGTGATCCTCAGAATTTACGGGCTCCGGCTTTACGGCTGTTGGCGGGTTTGTTACCCAAGGGGAATCGGGCTGGAGTGTGGGCTTTCGATCAACAGGTGGTGGTGTTAACCCCCCCGGGGGAAGTAACAGATGCCTGGCAGGCAGCTGCTCGTCGTAGCGCAGATCGAATCAATTCTCGCGGATTGTTTACTGATATCGGTGGAGCACTGGAACGAGCCCTCGTTGGCTGGGAAAAACCAGCTGAAAACCAGCGACGGGGTATTTTGTTGTTAACCGACGGTAAGGTAGATATCTCCAAAGATCCTTTTGTCAATGAGCAAGCCCGTGCTCGCGTACTAAAAGATACCCTAGAACGTCTGCAACGCAGTGGTGCAGTGATTTACACCATTGCCTTGTCCGATGATGCGGATTACGAGCTATTAGAAAAACTTGCTAGAACGACTAACGGCTGGTTTGAACGGGCTGAGGATGCCACTACCCTACAGCGATTATTCCTGCGAATGTTCGAGAAAGCCGTCCAACGAGATACGGTACCCCTTAAGCAAAACCGTTTTACTGTGGATGGCAGTATTCGGGAAATGACTTTGGTGGTATTCCGCCGTCCTGGGGCAGCCCCCACCCAAGTCATGGCACCAGACGGTAGTCGCTTCAGCCAAGAGGCTCTTGGCCCCCGTATGCGGTGGGCCACTGAGCAAGAATATGACATGGTGACAGTGGAACAACCTACACCAGGAAAGTGGCAAGTATTAGCGGATATCGATCCAGATAACCGGGTTATGGTGGTAACGGATTTGCGAGTCGAGTTGTCGCCATTACCAGCCCAAGCGATGGTAGGGGAGTCGTTGGCATTAGGTGCTCAATTACTGGAGCGGGGCAAACCCATGACAGATCCGGATTTTCTCAAAGTCCTGGGGGCAACCTTGACCCGTCGTTCTGAGGGAGGAGAATCCCAGTTACGGGCGATGTTCGACAATGGTCAACCACCTGATGCAGTAGCTGGAGATGGGGTATTGAGTGCCGATTTAGATGGCCTGCTTCGTCCTGGTGGTCAGGAATTGATCGTGCGGATAGAGGGAGCAACTTTCCAACGAGAACGTCGCCATAGTATTTATTTGTACCCACCGCCGGTAGATATTTCCCTAGAAGCTCGCCCTGATGGAGGAAAGCGATTGTTGGTCCGCCCCATTCCCGGATTGCTAGATCCGGGTACTGTTGAGGTTAAAGGGTTAGTGGTGGACCCAGGGGAACGGAGTATGACCTTGAGCTTGCCTCGGGAAGGGGAAATGGGCTGGTCAGCCCTTTTGCCTAGGGATGGTCCTCCAGGTCATTACACGGTGAGCGTTCAGATACAGGCTAAAACAACTCAGAACCGGGCTGTTAATTTAACTTTACCCCCTCTGGGTTACGAAATGTCCCCGCCGCCCACTGCTGCTGCGCCAACGCCGGTGCCTCCTCCACTTGTGTCGCCTCCACCTCCAGAGGAATCGCCCTTATCGTGGGGCGCTGTGCTGGGACTAATAATTTTTAATGGATTATTGGCCGCAGGTGCTTGGTTTGGGATAGGTTTGTGGAAGGAGCGCCGCGAGGCGTTGGTGATCGCTCTCACAGGACAGTTTGAATTATGAATTTGTCTAACCCCTTCTTGATTTTAGTTATCCTGGAGGTAGCAGCAGTGTTATTGGTGCTGTTGGGGGCATGGGGGTTCGTCGCCCTACGCCGCTGGCGCCGAGACCTGTCTGGAGTACGCCGCTTGGTTGATCGACTCCATCAAGAGGAATCCGATCGACTGGTGCAGGTACAAACGCTGCTAGCCAGTAGCTCTCGTTTGCAGGGAGGAGAGCTAGATCAGGCGGCTAGGCGGGTCGTGGAGGAAGAGCGCTCTCTCTACAAGGCTTTAATCGCCCTTTATTTGCGTCATGATGAGAAGGCTCTGGCCGCGCTCCCTGAGCAGGTGGATCGGCTGGTAAAGCCCTACCATCAGCTAATTGTTCCTGAAGGTCAAAGCAAAGCGAATGCTGGGGCTGATGGTTGGGTGGAACCGAATCTTCTACAAGAACACCTGCGAATTACTTTGGAAACTATCCGCAAGATGGTCGATGACTACGCAGTTATGT
>CAWUNB010000122.1:0-6353 GCA_963923745.1 uncultured Thiotrichales bacterium | reverse complement strand
GCCGGGGGAGCGATTATCGGGGGTGCAAGCCATTCTCCTTCCTCCCAATCCACCACCCCCCCTCCCCCAGCTACTCCCACATTTCAAGGTTTGGTCCACGATGATTACATCGCCCACGCTTTCGTTTTTGCCGACCTAAATAACAACGGTCGATTTGACAGCAATGAGCCGTCTGCTTACTCGGACGCTCAGGGCCATTTCACTTTAACGGGTAGCGTTCCCAATGGGACGCCTATCATCGCGACGGGAGGAGTAGATACCACCTCCGGTTCTCCCCTGGATGGCCTCGCTTTCCGTAGCTATGCCGCCAGCACTACGGGAACAGGGAACGGGGTGGATACTGTGCTATCGCCCCTATCCACGGTTATTGCCCTAACGGCCAAGCGGTTGGCTGCTGGCAGCACGGTTGATCAACAAGCCCTACAGGAAGCAGCAAAAACAGTCAGTCAGGTGTTGGGACTAACAGTGACCGATCCTGCCGTTCTGCTGACGTTTGATCCGGTTGCAGCGGCTAACCAGCCAAACGCCACGGCATCAGATAAAGCACTGCTGGCGGTTAATCGTCAATTAGACACCTTGCTCTCGTCTTCTTCGGCGCTTATCGCCGGCGGCGCTCAGGTCAGTGATCCCACCATTCCGGCCTCTGACACAGCCGCTAACGCCATGGTGACCCTGATCCTGGCTCGGCAAGATGCCGGGCAACATCTCGACGTAAGTACCAGTCAAGATACGGAAGCGGTTATCCAACAGGGGATGAATGAGTCCAACGCCAGTGGCTTAACCCAGAATTTGCGGGCGACCACTCCGGAAGACCTGAGTTTTCTCGCTAATTATGTAGCCACTCTCAATAACCAATTGGGTAGGGTTACTACGGGCACCGGGGGAACGGATTACACCACGGACCCTGTCGTGTTGATGCGGGTGGTGGCGGATAAGTTATTGCCGATGCTCCATAGCACCGGTGGAGAAGCTAAAAGTGAGCGAGGAGGTGACATCTCCCTGACCAGTGCTCTAGCCAATAATTTACCCAGGACGGATACCGCGCTCAGTACTGCCCTGGACGGCCTAGTTTCTGACGTGACGGCCAGTCTGGATACGTTCGATGTAGTGCCAGTAGTGGGCTATTTAGACCAAGTGCTCCCGGTCCATATTCAATTGCCGGTAGGGCTAGCCGGCAGTACCGGCACGATTACCCTTTCCCTGCGAGGAGGTGATGGGAACCCCCTCACCCAGGTTGCGCTGTTAGTGGTCGAGCCGAATCACCCGGATGATCCTAATACTCCTCAAGATGAACGCTTACTTAGCGCCGATGGAACCGGTCATTACACCATTACCCAGAATAATCTAGGATTTCTGGCCCTACGGGCTACAGGGACTACTAGCGACGGCCAATTAGTTATAACCGTCACTAAAACGGGTTCTAGTCAGACCTATACCGGCATTATCCCGCTAAATATCAGTGAGGCTTACCCGGCACCGTCATTGCCCATTGGAATGGATGACGTGGGGGTTATTACCGGGGCCATTAGCGGGAGTAGCGATGATAGCCAGCCGATGCTGTCCGGTACTCTCCTGCGTCCTCTCACGGAAGGGCAAACGGTCGGTATTTATGACGGTAGCCATTTATTGGGCATAGCGACGGTAACGGGTAACGCTTGGCAGTTCACGCCGACAGCGGCCCTAGCCGAAGGCAGTCATGATCTAACGGCTGAAATTATCGCGGCGGATGGTTCCCTGCTCGGCGCTTCCTTGCCGTTATCCCTGGTAGTCGATACTCAAATTAGCCCCACGACTATCCTGCCGACTAATGGCGCTACTGTCCGAGGAACAGCAGAACCGGGGGCCAGTGTAGTCATTCGGGTGGCTGATGTCGTAATGGCTACGGTGACAACGGATAGTTCTGGTCGTTGGAGTTGGACACCTACTACCGCCTTGTCAGCGGATACCGTACTGACCGCCAGCGCTACAGATACCGCCGGTAACACCAGTACGTCACCGGCACAACGAGTTGTTCCCAACGTTCCTGAAGCAATAGCCCAAGGACTGGTAGCCAGCGATGACGTAGCTCTGGTGGTGGGACACATCCAAGGGGTTAGCAACGATACCCAGCCTACCTTTAGCGGTACTCTCAGCACTGCTCTGGGAAGGGGAGAAACCCTCAACGTTTACGATGGCACCACGCTGCTCGGTCTAGCCAGCGTTGACGGTAATCACTGGAGCTTCACTCCTAGTACACCCCTTGGCGAAGGAAGTCACACCCTCCGCGTAGTGGCGACCACGGCCAGCGGTGATATTGAAGGGCCTTCCTCTGTGGCCTTAAGTTTTACCGTTGATACTCAGGTTGCAACACCCCGCGTGGATGCCACCAACGGCCATTTGGTAACAGGAACAGCGGAAGCGGGTGCACAAATAGCAGTCCAGGTAAACGGAACGACGTTAGCTACTGTTACCAGCGACGCTAATGGAAACTGGCATTGGACTCCCCCTCACACTTTAGCCAGTGGGAGTCGGATCAGTGCAGTGGCTACTGATTTGGCTGGTAACGTCAGTCTGACTTCTACCGAGGTGACGCCTACCACAACCCCTGGAACGCCTGACAGGCCAATTGGCTATAGCGATCAGGTCGGAAGCCTACAATCCAATAACAGTACCGCAGCCAGTACCGATGATCTTCAACCCGGTATCGTTATAGGGACCCATCTAAACGGCACGCCGAGCCTCTATGCCAATGGCCTCTTGGTGGCGGCAACTTATACCGATGGTCGCTTAACTCCCACGACCCCCCTAGCCCAAGGGGTTTACGATTTCACATACACCCTAACCGATGGCGCGGGCAACGAAAGTAGCCCCAGTCCCGCATTAAGTATCACCCTAGACAACATACCTCCTGCCCCGCTCTCCCTGACTTTAAGTGGGGATACCGGGAGCAATAGCCACGATGGTATTACCCGCCAAACCACCATTCAAATCGCTGATTTGGAAAGTGGGGCCCATTGGCAATACAGCACGGATTTTGGCCAGCATTGGATAACGGTAACCGGTAGTTCATTAACGCTAGCCGATGGCTCTTACCAGGGTTTGCAAATACGGCAGATAGACGCAGCCGGTAACCAAGGAGCTATTGAGACCAATACTTCACCGTTGGTTATTGATACCGTTGCCCCGGCCATACCCAGCGCGGCCCTAGCCCGTGACACCGGTAGTTCTAACCATGACGGAGTAACAACAGACGGAACAATACAAGTCTCCGGCTTGGAAGATGGAGCTAACTGGAAATACACCACGGATAGTGGGAGTCATTGGATAACTGGCAGTGGTAGCTCCTTCGTTTTGGTTCCGGGTAGTTATGCTGTGGGAACAATCGAGGTTCAGCAAACGGACCTTGCCGGCAATACCAGTAGCACTTGGCAAAACACCAGCACTATCAATATTGATGACGGTACTAGTAGCCTGCATTTCTATTTGGCTGAAGATACCGGTAGCAGTGCCAGCGATTACATTACCCAAGTGGGAACGATTAACGTACTCCATTTAGAACTGGGGAGTACTTGGCAATACAGCCTAAATGGGGGCGGTAGTTGGATCACGGGCACAGGTAACCAATTCACCTTGCCTGATGGCAATTATTTATCTGGACAAATTCAAGTTCGTCAGGTTGACACTGCGGGTAATGTGAGCGGCAATAGCCACAACGCCTTATCGTTTCTCGTCAAAACAATTAATCCTAATACCAGTCTGAACGATGTGGATATTAGCCAGGATACGGGCTACAGCGCTTCTGATTTTGTAACCAATGTCTCTCAACAAACTATCACCGCTACTCTCAGTGCACCCTTAGGGATAGACGAAGGACTGTATGGTTCTCTCGATAGTGGGGCTACTTGGCAGGATATTACCGATCAGGTGGTAGCTGGCCACCTCAGTTGGGGAGAGATAACTTTAAGCGGACGTGGTGAGTTACAAATTAAGGTTACGGATAAAGCGGGCAATGACGGCCCGGTTACTACTCAAGCCTACAACGTAGATAGCATTGCTCCCCGTAGCCACTTCACCACTGTTTACTTGAGTGAAGACACAGGAATCGATCCCGGCGATTTCATAACCAATGCACCCACTCAAACCATTACAGCTTTTCTGAGCAGCGGGCTATTCGGCGGTGAGCATGTCTACGGTTCTTTCGATGACGGCCAAACTTGGCAAAACTTAACAGAATGGGTGAGTGGTGCCCTTCTTGAAATACCCGCTGTTACTTTGCATCCTGGTCATCATGCTATTCAATTGAAGGTCACTGATTCTGCTGGTAATGATGGCTCTGTATTTACCGAGTACTACACCCTTGATATTACACCGCCCACAACTACTTTTAGCGGGGTTAGCCTTAGTCACGATACTGGAAGTAGTAACAGCGATTTACTTACCCATACCGCCAATCAGACAGTTAGTGCCACCCTCAGCGCCCCCTTAGAAGCAGGAGAACGGCTGCAGGGTTCTAGCGACGGCGGAGTCACTTGGCAGGATATTACGGATGCCGTGGAAGGCCGCCATCTCAGTTGGGGTGGCGTGACCTTGGTGGGAACCGGTACCTTGCAATTAAAGGTCACGGATGAAGCCGGTAATGATGGTCCTTTGACTAGTCAAACCTATACCCTAGATAACACACCACCTGCTACTCCAATCGCTCCTAGTTATTACGCAGATGACATAGGAACCATTACCAATCTCACCAGTACGGCAGCTAATACCGATGATACTCAACCTAGGATTTTTATCGGTAGTGATCTGACAGACACCCCAACCCTTTATGTCAATGGCATTTTGGTCACGGCAATCTATAGCAACGGTTATCTAACTCCCACCGTTCCCCTGGATCAAGGCGTTTACGATTTCACCTATACCCTAACCGATAGTGCAGGCAATGAAAGCAACCCGAGTCCTCCATTGACCTTCACGGTAGATACCATCGCCCCTACTGCTCCTAGCTGGAACTTAACAGGAGATACCGGCAGTAGTAGCCACGATGGCATTACCCATCAGGCGGCCCTTCATGTAACCGGTTTGGAAGACGGAGCTACCTGGCAGTACAGCACCGACAACGGTACAACCTGGACAGCGGGCAGCGGCACTCACTTCACTCTAGGTGATGGGCATTACGAAGTGGGCACACTACAGGTACGCCAGATCGATGCCGCCGGTAACATCAGTGCTCTTTCCAGTAGTGTCCACGACATCACTATCGATACTAGCGCTCCCAGCGCTCCCACTGCCAATTTGGCTCAAGACACCGGCAATTCCGATAGTGACGGTATTACCACCAATGGCACGTTGCAGGTTACAGGTTTTGAGGAACCCCCTCATTGGGAATACAGCACGGATGGTGGTAATACCTGGACAGTCGGTAGTGACAACTCCTGGGTACTGTCTCCGGGAGAGTATCCCATTGGGACAGTGCGCGTCCGCCAAACCGATTTAGCTGGCAATCCCAGTCTCCCTTGGCAGAACAATAGCGCTCTTAACATCGATGATGGCACTACCACGTTGCACGGCTATTTAGCCAGTGATACTGGCATTAGCGGGACTGATCACATTACCCAAGTCGGTACCGTTAATGTTCTCCACGTGGAAGTGGGTAGCACTTGGCAATACAGCATAAACGGAGGAACCGATTGGACCACTGGAACAGGTAATCACTTCACGCTCCCTACCGGTAGCTACAGCATCGGCCAAATTCAAATTCACCAAACCGATACCGCTGGTAATACCAGCCCCCTGGTATACAGCAACCCAGTAGCCATCACGGTAGACAACAGCGCACCGCCTGCGCCCTCTTTCCATTTAGCAACAGACAGCGGTTTTAGCAATCAGGATGGAATTAGCACCGTAGGTACGGTGGTAGTTAGTGGATTAGGAGAAGGCAACAGTTGGGAATACAGCTTAGATGGCGGTACCAATTGGATCACAGGGGAAAATGATCGCTTTACCTTAGAGCCGGATCATTACGCTGCGGGTGATTTGCGGGTACGCCAAATCGATCCAGCCGGCAATAAAAGTATCGCCGGCGAAAATTTCTCCGCCTTGGTGGTAGATCAAACCAGTCCCACTACCACTTTTGGAGACATGGGCCTAAGCCAAGACAGCGGTTTTAGTGCCCATGATTTTTTAACCAATGAACCCGCCCAAACGATTACCGCGACCCTAAGTAGCGCCCTCACCTCGGGTGAGCGGGTATACGGTTCAGTAAACGGCGGCGTGGACTGGGTAGATATCACCGCTTCAGTGACTGGAACTCACCTCAGTTGGAGTGGAGTATCACTAACCAGCGGTGGTTTGGCCCTGAAAGTGGTGGATACCGCTGG
>CAWUNB010000121.1:0-6427 GCA_963923745.1 uncultured Thiotrichales bacterium | reverse complement strand
GGCCGCGCCAGGACCGGGTTCAGTTTTGTTCCCCGTTGGTTTGCCGTCTTCGTCTCCCTTGTCTTCTGCCTTCAAGCGGGGAGAGGGTTGACCAGCAAAGCCAGAAGTAAAGGGCCCTTCCACTACGGCAGCCAACAATTGCCGACCATGACTGGTTTGACGGGGGAATCCCAACGGACCGTGGACCACAAAGTCTGGCTGGATATTGCTACTGGTGGAAAGCCAAGCCTGGGGTGAGCTTTGCAGCAATCGTATCAAACGGCGGCCAGCCGCTTTCTTGTCGTCCCACTGTAATGGGGTAGGCCAATTAACAGTGAGCTGATCCAAGCCACTGGTAATGCCGCTGGTGTCGTCCATGCCATCCCGGCGCACATCGGCAAAGTAGGGGTAGGCCACTGAACGGATTTCCTGGACGACAAAACCGCCCACTTGCCGCTGTATGGGAATAGGGAATGGCGTGGACTGGGGATCCAATACCATCCCCTCAGCAAAACTAATTCCTTGAGCTGTTAGCCAATTTTCTAAGCCAGTGGCTTGGCGTTTAGCTCCAATCTCCCGCCGCCCTAATTCCAATTCAAAGGGTGAAGCGGCTAACACCACTGTTCCCCCCTGCATGAGAAATTGGTCAATGGCAAACACTTGGCGATCACTAAGATTTTTCGGTGCTACTACCAATAACAGATCGGTCTCTTCTGGTACCCGGCCACTGGCCAGATCAGTTTTCTTTACCACTGCTTCTTGGCCTAGCGTTTCCTCCAGTCGGTCAAAACGGGGACCGCTGTCTCCCATAAAGGCTTGGGGGGTAGGAGGGGTATACAGGGCTACGGTGTGGAGAAAGCCGGGAGTGAATCGTTTTAAGCTAGCGTTAATAGCCCGTTCTAATCCTGCCCTATCCAGTTCTTCTGGCAAAGCAACCGGAACTATTTGTTCTCCCCGCTCCAAGACCAAGTAGAACCAGAAAGTAGTGGGGTCTAATAAACTGGCGGCCATGGGTTTAAAACCGTAGCGTTGGCCAATTTCTTTAGCCAGTGCACCGCCCTGGAGATCGGGATCTTGAATAGCAACGGTTAATTTACCTCCAGCTTTTCCTTGTAGGCTGGTTAAGTAGGTCCTTAATTCATCGCTCAGCGTATCCAGGGGAGCAGGTAACCGCTCCCGACTAGAAATAAATCCCTTCAATGTTACTGGTTGGGTTAGGGATTGGAAAATATCGCCCCCCCCTCGATAACCATACAGTACTTTTTTGATGGCCCGAGTCAAATCATATTCAGGATTACGTAACCGCACATCCAGATCAGTTTCTCCCTGGGCCTTAACTTCAATTAGATCCCGGAAGCCCAATTTTTCAAATTGGTCACCGTATTGTACTACTACGTCGAAATAGGAATTGACCACCGCAGCTTGATATTTACTGGTGGTCTGAAATGCCACGGGTCGAATACCAAATCGTTCCCCGGCTTCCCGTTCTAATTCCGGTTCTTCTAAGGGATCTACCAATTCTACTCGGACTTTACTGCTGCCAGCTATTTGATATTCTTTCAATAAATCCCGCATCTCTGGCACTAAGGGGGCTAATAATGGATGAGTCTGGGCAGAAAAGTAACCCCGAATGATGAGTGGTTCTTGTAATTGCCCTAAGTATTCTCGAGTGGCGGTAGAAATGGAATAAACCTGACCAGCAGTAAGATCGGCTCGTGCTTTGCCTAGAGCCTGCAGCCAGATATTAGCAACGAGGAAATTAGCAACTATCAGCCCAATTGCCCATTGCCAGCGACGATGACGGCCTTGATCCTGACTATCCGCTGCCCATTTCAATTTTTCTAGGGTGAAAATAGTTAAGGTTAAAAAGACCGCCATCAAACTCAGGTAATAATATAAATCCCGGAGATCAATAACTCCTCTGGTAATAGATTCAAATCGAGCACCACTACCTATTCCTTTAAAAAATTCCCCCAAGGTATGGCCCACTAAATGGGTAATAGGTCCACTGCCCACCAAATAGAGTAACGCGCCCACTAACACCGTACCAATTAATGCCACAATAGCATTATCAGTACGGGCAGAAATGTACAGACCAATGGCAGTATAAGCACCAGCTAGTCCAATGGCTGCTACATAACCTCCCCATACCGGCCCCCAATCTAACGGTCCCCATAATGAGACCAATAGTGGTAAGGGTAGCGTTAATACTAGGGCAATGATGACTAATCCCAAACAAGCTAAAAATTTACCCATTACCAACTGCCACAGAGCAACAGGTAGGGTAAGTAATACTTCAAGGGTACCCGCACGTCGTTCTTCTGACCATTGGCGCATGGTCAATGCTGCCACGAGAAAAACTAATAACACGGGCATCCATTGAAATAATGGTCGCACGTCAGCAATATTCCGGCTAAAAAAAGTTTCTACCCAAAAAAACACAAATAATGTGACCGCCAAGAAAGCTCCTAGGAATAACCAAGCAACCGGAGAGCTAAAAAAGGCTAACATTTCCTTGCGAGCTAAACGCCAAGCTTCAGGCATGAAACACCCCCTGATTTACTTCACCGAACACGGTTTCCAAATCGCGGATTTCCCCTTGCAGTCCATACAGGGCACCACCTGCTTCCATTACAGTACGGGCTGCTTGATCAGCTAACTCGTCTATATTGAGATGGGGAGCCATAAGGCGATAGCGGTGATGGCTCGATGGGCTACCCCAGGGGGAGCGGTGTTCTACCGTAGCAACGCCAGGTAATTGCCCCAACTGACTCTGTAACCGATCTGGAGGGAGATTAGTGGTAAGACCTAAATGGCGGGTGGCTGCCAACTCCGCCAGCCGGGCATCCAACACCAGGCGACCGGCCCGCAGGATTAGTACTCGGTCGCAAACCGCTTGGACTTCTTGGAGGATATGGGTGGACAGTAGTATGGTGGCGGACTGGGCCAGTTCCCGGATCAGCTCTCGCATGTGTTGAATCTGCGAGGGATCCAGCCCATTGGTGGGCTCATCCAGAATTAATACTTTGGGTTGGTGGAGGATAGCCTGGGCGACCCCTACCCGTTGCCGGTAACCCCGAGACAGCGTAGCAATAGGGGCTAGGGCTTTAGCTTCCAAGGCGGTACGGGCGATGGCTCGGCGAATGGCCGCCGGTCGAGCCTTTTCCTCCACACCGTGGAGAGCAGCCTGGAATTCCAAATAGTCCACCACTTCCATTTCGGGATAGACCGGGCAATTCTCCGGTAGATAGCCGATTTGGCGACGTACTTCTTGAGAAGATTGCTCGGGATCTAACCCATCTAACCGAATATGACCGGCGCTGGGTTCTAGAAAGCCGGTGAGAATTTTCATAATGGTAGTCTTGCCGGCCCCGTTATGGCCCAGCAATCCCACTACCTCACCGGGACCGATGTGAAAAGACACATCTTCCACGGCTTTGAAGTCACCGTAGCGACGGGACAATCGATCAACCGTAATCATTAGATTCTCCAAATTTACTAAGGATTTAGAGCGAACTCGGGAGCAGCACTCCCCACCCCATTGTCAGTGAACAGGTCCATAAGTTCCCGAGGGAGCGGTATATTACCCAAGAGCGGGGTGAAGGCGATGCCATCACCAAATAGTTGTCTCCAAGACTTTCTCCATCTCAAATAGCCATGGCCACTGAAGTCGAACTCAAATTGTCCCTCGATCCGGTTTATCTAGCTCAGGTAGCCCATCAACCCGTCGTTACCTACTACGCCGAAGGTTGCCTGCGTCACCGTCACCTCAGTAATACTTACTACGACACTCCCCATCAGCATTTAGCTACTCTGGGTGTTGCTCTACGACTCCGTTACAGTGAGGGTTGTCCCACGATACAAACTGTCAAAACGGCAGGAGAGGGGAGTGGAGGACTCCACCGGCGGGGTGAATGGGAGTGGCCGGTAGCCGGAGATAGTCTGGATTTTGCTGTAATTGACGCCGAGCCAGAAGTTGCCGAGCTATTCCAGGACGAAGGACTACGGCAAGCCTTGCAGCCGCTGTTTACTACCGATTTTCAGCGCACCACCTGGCTGTTGGCGTTTCCTGATGGAACCCAAGTGGAATTGGCTATGGATCAAGGGGAAGTTCGGACGGCTGGAACAAGTAGTCCCATTAGTGAGCTGGAGCTAGAGCTCATTGCAGGAAGTCCCAGTCGACTCTACGAGGTAGCTCGAACTCTAGCGGAGTACCTTCCCCTTCGTTTGGAAAACATCAGCAAAGCCGCCCGAGGTTATGCCCTATTAACTCCCACGGCACCGCCAGCTTCTCGTAAAGCTGGAATATTGGGTCTCCAGCAAGAAGCCACCGTGGAACAGGCGTTTTGCGCCATCATTCAACAGGGAATGGAGCATCTTCATGCTAATAGCCCGGTGGTACTCCACGGCACTGACCCGGAAGGGATTCACCAAATGCGAGTGGCGACTCGGCGGTTGCGCTCGGCGTTAGGTTTATTTCGCCCTCTTATTCCGGCTTTGGCTAGCGCTGAGATGGCCGAAGAATTGCGCTGGCTTACCGGTGAGCTGGGTCCCGCTCGGGACTGGGATGTATTACTGGCAGAAACTTTTGTTCCTCTCGTAACTCGTTTTCCAGACCACCAAGCGTTACATGCTCTGCGGGATAGGGCAGAACAAGGACGAGTAACTGCTTACCGGGTAGCCCAAGCCGCTGTGCACTCTCCCCGCTATACCCGATTGTTATTGGCGACAGGCGCTTGGTTAGGGCGACGGGATTGGCGAGACCAATTAGATAGCAAGCAATTAGCTGCCCTGGATCAGCCTATCGCCTCTTTTGCTGCGACTCAATTAACTAAACGCCACCGTAAAGTTCACCGTTGGGGACGGCGTTTTGAAGAAATGTCAGCTACTGAACGCCATCAATTACGTATCTACTGCAAAAAACTCCGCTATGCCGCAGAGTTTTTTAGTGAGTTATACGGTGAAACCTGTCGCAGTTATATTCGCAGTGTTTCTTTATTGCAGGATATTTTAGGAATTCTAAATGATGGCGCAGTAGCAAAAGAATTATTAACCCAAGTACAGCCAGATAATAATGATCCAGCGGTTCAGCTACTTTTGGGATGGCAAGGAGCAACGGCAGAATGGCAATTGGGACAATTTACTTCTGCATGGGATGGGTTTAACTCCCAGTCTCATTTTTGGGAATAAAGGACTAATTTTTAGTAGCTACTCAACTTAATTAATAGCTTCCCCGTTGACGCAACGCCTCATATAAACAAACCCCTGTAGCTACTGACACGTTCAAACTCGCTACAGTGCCTAGCAAAGGGATATGGACTCGGTAATCACACAAATCCGCAGTTAGTCGCCGTAGCCCTCCGCCTTCTGCCCCCATGATCAGGGCAGTTGGCCCCTTTAGATCAACTTGATAAAGCGATTGGGATGCTTCTCCCTCCGTTCCCACCAGCCAGATCCCCGCGTTTTTTAGCTCCCGTAGCGTGCGAGCTAAATTAGTTACCTGAACGAAAGGCACTGTTTCAGCGGCACCGCTGGCTACTTTACGCACTGTAGGATTGACTCCAGCAGCCCGATCGCGGGGGGCAATGACGGCGTGGACTCCAGCACCATCAGCGGTGCGTAAACAAGCGCCCAGGTTGTGGGGATCCTGAACACCGTCTAAGACCAGCAATAGAGGCGGTCCTTCTATGCTAGCTAACAACGGAGACAAGTCTTCTTCCTCTAAAGGCGCAGCAGATAAGCAACGGGCCACCACACCTTGATGACGAGTGCCCGGTAGCAGCTGCTCCAATGTCCGTCGTTCCACAGAATGACAGGCTACCCCGGCTTCTTTAGCCAAGGCCAATACCCCTTGGACCCGGCCATCACGGCGATTATTGTCCAACCACAGCTCCCGCACTCGCCTCAAAGCCAGCGCCGCCCGCACTGCGTGGAGACCACCAGTCAATCTGTCATCTGTTGCCATTTAATAGTTCTCTCTGTACCGGAAATGCCGTGTGTTTTCAATGTTGGTAATAGATAGATTTGCCATACGGTTTTTTTCCTTTCCTAATAAAAACAAGGTTACTAGAGGGTACATATACTAGAGACTTTCAGTTTCTATTTTTTAAAAATAGGACTTGAATAGGCTAATTAACAGATAGCCCCGCTCCCTTCGACTCTGCTCAGGGAGCGGCGTCACTCGCGTAGTTTACCCACTCGTCATGCCCGCGCAAGCGGGCATCCCGTCAGCTAAAGCAGCATTAGGACTAATGCAGCGCTTTGATTTGATCAATGGGTAATCGAGTCGCTTGGGCGATTTGCTCATCAGTAAGCAGACCCATCACAATGAGACTTTGAGCGGTTTTCAGAGAGGATTCCATTTCCCCTATTTGTTGTCCTATCTTCTTCCCTATTTGTTGCCCTATCTTCTCCCCTATTTGTTGCCCTTCCTGACGCCCTCCTTGCC
>CAWUNB010000120.1:0-6448 GCA_963923745.1 uncultured Thiotrichales bacterium | reverse complement strand
GTCATTAGGGTTGGGGCTAGCCGAGTGTGTTCCCGCAATGGCACCATGACGTTACCCGCCACCGTCAAATCCCCAAACAACGCGCCGTGTTGAAACATCATGCCAAATCGGCGACGCAACTGCCCCGCTTCCCCTTCCCCCAGTTGCCATACTTCCTGATCAAATACTCGCAAAGAGCCGGCAGTGGGGCGTTGCAATAGAATTATTTCCCGCAGCAAAGTGGATTTACCGGTGCCACTACCTCCCACCAAGGCCAATATCTCTCCCCGTTCTACTGTTAGGTCTAAATCCTGATGGATGACTTGCTGACCAAAACGGGTCGATAACCCTCGAATGACAATCGCGGGGGAGGGGGGAACAACTAACGTTACAGTTTCAACCACGAGAAAATCACCGAGAAGGCGGCATCAGCCACGATAACCAGAAAAATCGCTTGAACTACGCTGACGGTGACTTGTCGCCCCACTGCTTCAGCGCTTCCTCCTACCCGTAATCCTTGAAAACACCCCACCACAGCAATGATGGCAGCGAATACTGGCGCTTTACCCAAGCCAATGTAGTAATTAGCTGCCCCTACTGCGTCAGGAAAACGATCTAAGAAAGCGCTGGGTGCTACGTCTAGTACCGATACCGCCATAACTAATCCTCCCAACATTCCCAACAGGTCGCCATACACCGTTAGCAGGGGGAGAGCTAGCATTAATGCCAGCAAGCGAGGGACGACTAATAGATCTAACGGGGAGATACCAATAGTACGGAGGGCATCCACTTCATCGGTTACTTGCATGGTGCCAATTTGGGCGGTGAAGGCTGAACCGGTACGACCCGCTACGATGATGGCAGTCAGCAGGGGGGATAACTCCCGTAGTAAGGTAACACCCACTAGGTCGACAATGAAGATATTGGCCCCATAACTGCGCAACTGCACCCCACCCTGGTAAGCAATCACGATTCCCATCAGAAATGACAACAGTCCTACGATGGGTAGGGCATCGAAACCAGCGGTTTGGAGATGGTGAAGTAGGGCTTTGAGCCGTAGTCGGCGAGGATTGCCCAGTGCTTTGCCGATGGCGATACTGGCTTCCCCAAGAAAAGATAACAGTGCGTAGCCCTGGGACAGATGGGTTACCGTATTGCGCCCTAATCGTTCTAAAAAACCTGGTACGGGTAGCGATGGGACCGTTTCCCCAAACCCCTGGTCACGGACTAGGGCCAGCAACGCTTGGTGTTGGGAACGCCAGCTCTGTAGGGTAACTTTCCTTCCTTGGTTTTCTACGGCAGCAATCATTTGCCCCAATAGCCAAGCACCTGCTGTATCCAGCGCAGTTAACTGGCTGCCATCTAGGATCAGTGGTTCTGCTGACACAGTTGGGAGGGGAAGGGGACCTCGCCCCAGGTTTCCCAGATTGGCGACGGTCCACTCTCCCGAACAGTAGGCAGTACTACCCACCAGCTGGAACAGAGAATAGGGGGAGGAAGGGAGCATAATTTCCGAATAGTAGTAGGTTAGGACGATGACATCCCAATTTGTGCTGATTCATTCTGCCGCACCAGAGAAACCTCCCCTCGGCATGGCCTGTAATGGCTGTGGGATTTGTTGTGCCGCCGAACCTTGTCCCCTTGCCCGTTGGTTACTTTGGCAATTTAGTGGTTCTTGTCGTGCCCTCGTTTGGGACGAACAGAATTGCCGTTATTATTGTGATTTAGTCCAGCATCCCCAATATTGGCTGAGGAGATTACCGCTAGCATGGCTGAAAATAACTCGACGTTTTCTTGCTCGGCGCATCGCTGCTGGGCAGGGTTGCGATTCCGATGCCTCTACCACTGACCCTAATACCGGGTAATTAAGATCACTTCAACGCTCTCCGAGGTAGCGAAAGAGGATATCTCGCCACTCCTGGGTTCGTAATTTCTCTAGCATCACTTGGTTTATAGCTTTACGCAAAGGACTGTCGCGTTTAAGCGCAAAACCATATTCTTGACGGTCTAAAATCTGCGGCAGCAACGTAACGTGCCCGGAAAGATCAGGATCATTTTTTATTAAGAAAGTTAGCAACGGAGCATCGTATAAAATGGCTTGGATTTTTTGGTCTGCAACATCAGCTAAGGCTTCCTCCAAAGACGGGTAACTTTTGGTGGTAATGTGCCGTTCATGGAGATATTTCTCTGCCGTGCTGTGAGGCAAAACTCCAATTTTGAATTGGTGTAAGTCTTCGGCGCTACGTACTCGTCCATAAATATCATCGTAGGTAAAGGCTGTAGTTAAGGTAGCAGTGAGGGTAGAAATAGTGATGATACTAGTGAACATCCAAATAACCGAAATGAACTTCCCTTTAAGAGTAACAGGGTATTTATCTCCGTAGCCAACAGTGGACATTGTTACCACAGCCCACCAGAATCCAGATATTAATCCCATTTTAGGCTGTGCTTCAAATAAAGGATTAACTCGGCGCTCTACTAGCCAAATAGCTGTACCGGCAATAAAAATAATGAAAAATAATCCTCCCATAGGTCCAAGAAAAGCAGGTGATAAAATTGCTTCTCCTAACCTTTTCCACCAAGGCTTCTTTTGTGTGGGTACAGCAATAGCAAAACCAGTATTATAGAAGGGATGGCTAAAATCCATAACCCGTTCCCGCTCAGCATTAATAGTAATCGCTGCTGCTGCTACATCAAATTCACCACTCTGTACTCCAGCAAGCATACCGGATAGATTAGTTTCTTTTATTTCAAAAGGAATACCTAATTCTTTAGCAATCGTAGTCCATAATTCAATGGTAATACCACTCCACTGACCCTGTCCGTCTCGCATAACAAAAGGTGGGATAATACGAGTTGCAAGGATTAACGGTTGTTGAGGGGAGGCAGGGATGATTAAAGGTGGCGAAGGTTGATCTGCAGTAACAGTGGAAGGGCTAAATCCTAAAAACAGATCCAGAGTAAATAGCAAAATTGGAATAATCATAAATAAATACCAAATAGCCCTGCAAAAAAAAGTTAACGTTGTAGTATCGCTTGGTCTTTTTGAGCACGATGCATCGCCGCAATCAGCTCGGCTTCCCCTCTGGCAATACCGAAAGTATTAACTAATTGATCTACATCCGCTCCCTGGTGGGCCAGTCGAATTGCCGCCCCATAGGACGTTTCTCCAGGTTCTGGTGTGTGGATAAGATCATTTTGGCGACGAGACAGCTGGCGCAACCGTCCTTCTTGGTTTTCTAGCTGCTTAGTTAATAGTTCTAATCGATCACTCAATTCCTGTAAGCGTCGATCTCTTAGGTGGCCCTGTTCTCCTACTTCTGCCTGACAAGCACATATAGCCGCAAACTCACTCTTCAACGTCTTGAATTGAGCCATTAAAGCCAAACTATCTGAATTAACCGTATGCCGCTGTCGCAGCCACAGCCAACCCAGAATGGCTATAAACAGTAGGATGACTCCATTCAAAGTGAGCAGCAAAACTAGCAAGCTACTTCCTCCGGTTAGCTAGCCGACCTAACCGCCGCTCTCCCTCTTTAGGAGGGAGAAACAACAGTAATTTTGCCAATTGCTGTATACCAAAGTCATGAGATAGATCAAATAGTACTTACCTCAGACCATTCTTCATCGCTAAGTAATTTATTAAGATCGACCAAAATAAATAAAGTATCACCCCGACTAGACACACCTAAAATATAACGAGATGTTTCTTCATTGCCCACATTAGGCGCTGTTTCCACTTCAGATGCTCGCAGATCCACTACTTCAGCGACGCTATCCACTAAAATGCCTACTACTTGCTTTTCTGCTTCGATAATCACAATTCGGGATGCATCATCCGGTTCCCGAAAAGGAAGATTGAAACGACTCCGGGCATCAATAACGGTAACAACGTTGCCACGTAAATTGATAATTCCTAAAACATAATTAGGTGCTCCCGGTACCGGGGCAATCTCAGTAACCCGTAGAACCTCTTGTACTTGCATTACGTTGATACCATAGGTTTCATTATCTAACCGAAAAGTAACCCAGCGTAATACAGGATCTTTGACCGCTTCGGCGGTAGCATTCATAACATTCTCCATATCGCAATCTGAGGAAACAGTTTCTATTTAGCTGGGGATTCAATCCGCCCCGCTTCTAACAATTGAACCAATGCAGGAACTTCAAGCAACGCACACAAGCGATCTTTGACCGTCCCAGCCAACCAAGGGCGCCGTCCCCGCTCGCCTCGCCAGCGGACTTCGTCCGGTCGGAGCTGGACCACTTGATCCACACTTTCACAAACCAGCCCAAAACGACTTTCCCCCAGCAGTACCAAATACCGAGGGACGCTACGAGTTCGAGCAACTACTTGCAGATGGTCTGGAACAAATAAAGTAATACCGTCCACGGCAATAACATTCGTTTCGCGATAGCGCACCACCCCAAGCCCCCAAGTGGGGAGTCCGGGCACGGCAGCCAGGCGCTCTGGATAATTGAGGATACCATTCAAGTCCACTAAGGGAACGGCCACTGTTAATCCTGCTACCTGAAAAAGCAGGGCCTGAAATGGCTCAGTGGGAATAGTTGGGGTAATTTTGCTGGGCGCGGAGGTAGGGGCCGGGTTTGCTGCAACTGCAGGCGAAGCAGCCACTTTCGACTCAATCTTGGATTCGACTTTGACCTGAATATCTCGGCTTCGTATCGCTACCGGCACCGCTTCAGTAGCATCGACTTGCACCACCACCGATGAACCACGTGGAGAGGTGCTTGTCACCGTGAGGGGTTTTTTCACTGATACGACGGGTGTAGCAGTCTCTTCCCCTACATCCCGCAACAAAGCATCCAGGTAGAGACCTAGTGCTTCATCTGAACCAGCTAAATCCAGAACGGAATCCCGTTTAGTCATCACCCTTCCCCCGGTAAACTGAGGGTTTCCAGAGTATCCCGTAGGACTTGATAGGCTGCTATCCCCGGACTAGGACGATTGGCCTGAATCAAGGGATCACCCAAGCGGCTAGCATCTCGCAACTGGGTATCCACTGGAATCACTCCATCCCATAGCCGTTGGGTATATCGAGTACGGAGAATCTCCAAAGCTTCCCGAGAAGCTCGAGTTCGACGATCGAATAGTGTCGGAACAATAACACAAGGCAAAGGAGCCCGGCGGGCCTGATTTACTCTATCCAGGGTATGTATCATCCGCTCCAATCCCTTGAGAGCGAGAAATTCCGTCTGTACTGGCGCTATCAGTAAATCAGCAGCAGCCAGAGCGTTGACCATCAAGACTCCTAGCATGGGAGGACAATCTACTAAGACATGGCTATAACGATCTCCCCAGGAACGGAGCGCTCGCGCCAAAACCAGCCCCATTCCCTCTCGCCCACTGAGCTGGCGGTCCAGCGTGGCCAACGCTGGTGCCGCTGGTATAAGAGACAAATTAGCCAACCTTGTGGGGCGTACTAGCTCTCCTGGTACTTCTCTGTGGCTTGCTGCTGCTTGAAACAAAGCGTAAGCGCTTGGCTCCGTTCCCTCTGGGTCTAAGCCAAAGTAAGCGGTGAGAGAACCATGGGGATCCAAATCCACCAAGAGGGTTGGGCGCCCCTGGTAAGCAAGCCAAGCCCCTAAGGTGACAGTGGTGGTCGTCTTACCCACCCCCCCTTTCTGGTTAGCGACAGTCCAAACGCGCATAGATTCGAGGGACAACCAAAAATTCCACCATTAACTTAAATCCAACTAATTAGTTGGCTGAATTTGGGCACGCTGAATGTCAGACTGAGCAAGAACGTGGAGAACTACACGACGGTTACGATTCCGCCCTTCTGGTGTGCCATTTTCCGCTACAGGGCGAAATTCCCCATAGGCTACTACTGCCATTCGCTCTGGTTTTACTCCAGATCGAGAAAACAAACGCACCACACTCGCCGCTCGAGCCGCTGATAACTCCCAATTAGAGGGATAGGCCATGGTGTTAATAGGTACGTTATCGGTGAAACCTTCTATTTGAATCAAATTAGGAAAATCTTGAAAAATTCCGGCCAGATCTTTTAGGACTGGCTGAGCTTCAGTTTCCATTGCAGCGCTACCACTGGGAAATAAAATACTAGTACGAATTTCTACTTCCAACCAATCTTTATCCCGCTTAATAGATATTAAATCCTTATCAATCAAGGGTGCCATTTTTTCTTGGATATTGTCGGCAATCTGATCCAAGGCACGCTGACCATTAGTATTTTGGTCATTATAATCTACTGGAACAGGAGCGACTATAGGGCGAGATGACTTGCTACGCTGGCCCTTATCTACCCAAGCGGAAGTAGAAGGCTCTCCTACTTGAACAGGATCCAGACTTTTCGTAGGTTGACCGAATGCACCAACGAGAGCATCAGATAAAACTTTGTACTTTCCTTCATTTAAAGAAGAAACAGCGTACATCACTACAAAGAAAGCAAATAATAAAGTGATAAAATCTGCGTAAGATACCAAC
>CAWUNB010000119.1:0-6470 GCA_963923745.1 uncultured Thiotrichales bacterium | reverse complement strand
AGCTACGGCGGAGGGCACCCTATGGCTTACCCCCCTTAGTCCCCAGGTGTCTTCCTATTCGGCCCCGCTGGTAGTGGTGGGGATGCTCGTCACGTTTAGTCTGATGTGGACGGCTTTGCGTCGTACTCGGGGACGAGTTGCCCTGCGCCGGTCCTGTCCCTGGGAATGCGGCTTTGGTCCTCTGTCTCCTCGGATGCAGTACACCAGCCAATCTTTCAGCATGCCGATTCGCCGCATTTTCCGCCCCCTGTGGCATATTCAAGAGCAAGTGGAAGAAACCACGGTGCCTAATCAACCTAGCTTCTTGACCAGTATTCGCCATCAACTGCTGGTGGGGGATCACTTGTGGACGAAGCTCTATGAGCCCTTGGGTCACGGCGTTTCGGTGGCAGCCCGTTGGGTGGGGTATCTCCAAACTGGGCGAATTCGTAATTATCTTGCTTACTCCTTTATCACGTTGCTACTACTGCTATGGGTCATTACTTAGGGGCTTGGCTGCTGGCCCTATTACAAACAGCTTTCTTCGTCGCCGGAGCTCCTTTGTTGGCGGGTTGGGTCAAGGTCGTTAAGTGCCGACTGCAAAACCGCCAAGCTCCTTCCCTGCTGCAACCCTATCGCAACCTAGCAAAGCTCATGGGAAAAGAGGTAGTGCTAGCCCATGATGCTTCCTGGTTATTTCGAGGGGCACCCTACGCTATTTTCGGTGCCCTGGTGTTAGCGGCATCAGTAGTTCCACTGGTTTTCACCCATCTTCCCACCACCGCCATCGCCGATATGATCGTGTTGGTGGGCTTTTTTGCTCTGGCTCGCACTACTCAAGCGCTGGCTGGGATGGATATTGGTACCGCTTTTGGTGGAATGGGTTCATCTCGGGAAGTCACCATCGCGTCCCTAGCCGAACCCGCCATGCTGATGGCGGTGTTTACCCTGGCCATGACGGCTTCCAGCACTAATTTATCGGCGGCCATGGACAACATCCTGGTGGGCGGACTGGTACTCCGGCCTTCCTTCGTTTTTGCTCTATTGGCTCTGCTTATGGTAGCCGTGGCGGAAACCGGGCGAATCCCCATCGATAACCCTGCTACTCACCTAGAGCTCACCATGGTCCACGAAGCCATGGTCCTGGAGTACAGCGGCCATCACTTAGCCCTTATCGAATGGGCCAGCCACCTCAAGCTGATGGTTTACGCCACCCTCATCGTGAATTTGTTTGTCCCCTGGGGTATCGCTGTCCATGGCAAAAGCGGTGCCCTGTTAATAGGGTTACTGGCCATCCTGGTAAAGTTAGCGGTGCTGGGGGCAATGTTGGCCCTAGCGGAAACGTTGGTGGCAAAAATGCGGTTATTCCGAGTGCCTGAATATCTCAGTTTCGCCTATTTGCTCAGCGTGCTAGGCATGTTGTCCCACGTTATTTTGGAGGTGGGAGGTTAATCCCCCATGAACCTCACCGATCTTTCTCTTTATCAGCAAGCCATTTTGGTACTGGCGGCTTTGGTGTTGTTTAGCTCCTTTGCCATGCTGGCCCAACGCCGTAAATCAGCCCTCATTCACATCTTCGCTTGGCAAGGTGGGCTACTGGCCCTTACTACCGCCCTCGTGGCCTATGTGTCTGGTCACTGGCACTTGTACCTATCAGCAGGTCTCACCTTTGTGCTTAAGGGGTTGGGTATTCCCTACCTGCTACGACGTTTAGCCAAACGGCTGAAAATCTACCGGGAGCAAGATGACCTGGGACAAACAGCGGTGGTGATGATGATAGGAGCCAGTTTGGTGGTGTTCAGCTATTACGTATCCTTACCGGTGATGCAGCTTTCCACTCTAGTTACCCGTAACACCATTGCGGTTTCCATGGCGGTGGTACTGCTGGGGATGCTCCTGATGATTTCCCGACGACGGGCCATTGGTCAGGTGGTGGGGTTCATGGCCATGGAAAACGGGTTGTTCTTTGCCGCCATGGTATCCACCTATGGCATGCCCATGGTGGTGGAATTGGGAATTGCTTTTGACGTGCTGGTGGCTGCAGTACTGTTTGGCGTGTTCTTCTTTGAGATTCGAGACACCATCGACTCGCTGGATATTGATCGGCTCAATCGTCTCACTGAAGTGGACGAGCGCGTGGAGTTGCCGGAATGATCGCCGCCCTTACTGTGTTGCTGGGCCTGCCCCTGGCCGGGGGGGCCGCTTTGGCTGTTACCGGTGAACGACCCTGGGCCAGTCGATTAAGTACGACCGTTGCTGCTGGTGGTTTAGCCGCTTCCTTGATATTGGCCTGGCAAGTGTTCCACCACGGCCCCCTATTGTCGTCCAACCGTTATTTTTACATCGATGGTTTCAATGTTTACCTCGTAGTACTCACTACCCTGGTAGGACTGACCACCGCGATCTTTTCCGCCCATTACATGGCCCATGAGCTGTCCCGGGGCCGAGTTGCTCCCAAGCGGATGCGTCTCTACCACGCCATGTACCAGAGCTTTATGTTCGCCATGTTGCTGTCCCTCACCACTAATAACTTGGGGGTGCTGTGGGTTGCCATGGAAGGGGCAACGTTAACCACCGTGCTGTTGGTGAGTTTGTACCGCACTCCGGAGGCGGTAGAAGCTGCGTGGAAATATTTCATCCTTTGCGGAGTGGGTATTGCCCAAGCCTTATTTGGGACAGTTTTGCTTTATTTCGCTGCCGGTCAGTTGCTGGGTATGCAGGAGGAAGCTTTGCTGTGGAGCGTACTCTACGATGCCGCTCCCCAATTGGAACCCTCAGTGTTAACCATTGCTTTTGTATTTTTATTAGTGGGCTACGGAACAAAAGTGGGGCTGGTACCCCTCCATAGCTGGTTGCCAGATGCCCATTCTGAAGGTCCCACCCCCATGTCTGCCGTGTTATCCGGGCTCCTATTGAATGTGGCTCTGTATGCCCTGGTGCGTATCAAAATGATCGTAGACGGCTCCCTAGGGGCCCCCCTAGCGGGTAAATTAATGATGGGGTTTGGTTTGTTGTCCTTTCTGGTCGCTGTAGTTTTTTTGCACCGCCAGCGGGATATCAAGCGGTTGTTTAGTTATTCCTCCATTGAACATATGGGACTGATGACTTTTGCATTTGGTGTCGGTGGTCCCCTGGCTACCTTTGCCGGTTTGCTTCACATGCTGGTGCACTCCCTTACCAAATCTGCCATCTTTATCACCGTTGGCCATGCATCCCAAATCGCCCGAACCCAGGCCATCCATCGGATTCGCGGCTTAATTCGCACTCAACCCACTGTAGGCTGGGGATTATTGATGGGGACAGCTGCCATTGCTGGTTTCCCCCCCTTTGGTATTTTCGCCAGTGAGTTTTTAGTGCTTACTGCCACTATGAAAAGCTGGCCTTGGCTTACGCTTCCCCTCCTTATCGGCCTGGCTCTGGCCTTTGCCGGTCTGTTTCGCCACATCCAGCCCATGGTCTACGGCGAGCCGCCCGAGGGCCAACATCCGATCTACGCTGATATGGCACCGGTCTATCTCCATCTGGGGTTGGTGCTGTGGTTGGGATTGGCTATCCCTACTGTGTTGGTGCAGTGGTTCGACAAGGCAACCCAACTCATTGCCGGTGCTGGCATTCTTTAGAGGGAGGCCCGTTCTATGCGCCCCTACGATTGGCTCTCCGAATTGCTGGCCCGTTTTGAAGACGAGCACATCTATGTTCATCCTCGGACCCACCAAACCCTGCGTTCTGCTTACATCGTCTTGCTAGATCCGGAAGACTGGGGAAAAGCTGCCGCCCAGACTGCCCGGTTCGGATTGCGCTGGGCCGCCGGCTGGGCTGATCAATTGGATGCAGATACTTTCACCGTCCAAGCTTGTTTGGTGCGAGAAGGAGATTATTTATTACTCCGCACCCAGGTGGAGCGGCGCAAACCGGTCCTACCCTCCCATACCCCTTACTATCCCAACGCCGACCGCCCCGAACGTCATATCCAAGATTTATGGGGGTTAGCGTTTCTGGATCACCCAGATGCTCGTCGCTGGACTCGCCATCAGGCTTGGGAGGAGGACCAATATCCCCTACGCCAAGATTTTCCCTTAGCTGGTACTCCCTCGGAGTTCACTCCCCCGGATAATGGTTATCCCTTCTTGCAAGCCAAAGGATCGGCGGTCTACGAGATTCCCGTGGGGCCAGTCCATGCCGGCATCATTGAACCGGGTCACTTCCGCTTCCAAGCAGTAGGAGAAACTGTCCTTAACTTGGAAGAGCACTTGGGTTACGTCCATAAGGGGATAGAAAAGCTGGCGGTGGGCCGGGATGGTCCTGGATTGATACGACTAGCGGCTCGAGTGTCGGGAGACGCTACGGTGAGTCATGCTTGGGCAGCTTGCCAAGCGATGGAACAGGCGGTTGGTCTAACCATTCCTCCCCGAGGAGCTTGGCTCAGGGGATTGCTGCTGGAGCGGGAACGGGTAGCGAATCACCTGGGAGATATTGGAGCCATTGGCAACGATGTGGGCTTTGCTTTTTCTTGGTACCAGTTTTCTCGGTTGCGGGAACAGTGGACTCGCACTAATTACCAAGCTTTTGGTCACCGTTTGCTTATGGACACGCTAGTTCCCGGTGGAGTAGCTCGGGATTTGGAGGAAACTCAGCAGACCGCTCTGGAAGCTCAGATTCCCCTGCTACGTCAAGAAATTCAACAATTGATACCACTGCTACTGGAAAATCCTTCCCTCGAAGACCGACTCGAAACTACCGGGATTCTAAGCCCCACTTTGGCCAGCCGATTGGGTTGTTTGGGTTACGTGGGACGGGCTAGTGGTCAAAATCAAGATGTGCGCCGGGATCGTCCTTCTCCCCCCTACCATCGCTACTCCCTGGCGGTTCCCTGCTTGGATGGCGGCGATGTAGATGCTCGGGTACAGATACGACTGCAAGAAATTCTTGCCAGCTTGGATCTGATGGAACAATTGTTAAAGGAATTACCCGCTGGCCCAGTAGTCGTTCCATGGCAACAACCTGAAGAAGGGGCTGAAGGATTGGGTATGGTAGAAGGCTGGCGAGGAGAAACTTTGGCCTATTTGCGCTTCGGTCCAGCGGGTCGGGTTATCCGTTATTTTCCCCGTGATCCCAGTTGGTTAAATTGGCCTGCCTTGGAACGGTTAGTACGGGATAATATTGTTCCCGATTTTCCTGTCTGCAATAAATCCGTCAACGGCTCTTATTCTGGGCATGATTTGTAGACTATGTAAGTCGTCGCCACAAGGTACGGGTTATGGAACCCCTTTCTGCTTTTGTAACTACCTATAACAATGGATTAACCCTAAACGCTTGCCTGGCTAGCGTGGCTTGGGCTGATGAAATTGTGGTATTAGATTCTGGTAGTCAAGATGACACGTTAGCAATCGCCCAGCGTTATGGTGCCAAGATCTTTCATCATCCTTTTATGGGTTATGGTCCACAAAAACAATTAGCTTTAGAAAAAACGACTTGTTCTTGGGTCTTACTGTTAGATGCTGATGAAGCCCTTACTCCGTTATTACAACAAGAAATAAAGACTTTGTTGGCAAATAATCCAAAAGCAGACGGTTATGAGATACCCCGATTAGAACAGTTATTTTGGCGCATGTCCTCTCCTAATGTGCGGATGAATCATTTTCTCCGGCTATTTCGTCGGGAGCGGGGACGACTCGGTGATATGCCAATTCATGCAGCTCCCCAAGTAATTGGAGTGATTGCAAGGTTACACTACCCCTTTTGGCATTTTGGAGAAATTTCTATCCATGCCAAAGTCGATCGCATCAACGCCTATTCTACGGGGTTAGTGGCAGATAAAGTGACTAAAAGGGTAGCTCCCAATCCCTGGTCAATGGTGTTTTATCCACCCTTTGTTTTTGTTCGCAGCTATCTGTTTAAACGCAATTTTCTTAATGGCTGGGCAGGATTTATAGGATCAGTGTCCATGGCTTATTACGCTTTTCTGAAATACGCCAAACTCTATGAATATAATCGCTGGCGATTACATGGCCGCAATTTATTACCTCCTGAAGCGCCTCCAGGGGCCATGCCACCACCGCCACCGGGTACACCCCATTAAAAAACCGGCCCCCCCAGAGGGGAAGACCGGTTTGTAAATCTAATAAATTGTTAACTGTTTCGAAGAGTGCTTAACCCTTCACGCCCAGTTTTTCCCGCCAGCCGGGGTAAATCTTGTCGGCGTCGCCGGGGAAGGATTCGAAGGCGCGGGCGAATTCCCGATGCTCCTTGGCCCAGGCCAACGGATCGGCACCGGCCTTCCAGCACTCGTAAGCCTGACGCAGGGAGATAGCACCAGCGGCGGGGCCGTCGATATGACCGTAGGAACCACCACCGGCAGTGTTGATGACGTTGCCGTGGCCCAGGTTTTCAAAGAAGCCGGGTAAACGCAGAGCGTTCATGCCGCCTGAGATGATGGGGCTGGTGGCCTTCATGCCGTACCATTCCTGGTGATAGGCGGGACCGGTGTAGCT
>CAWUNB010000118.1:0-6574 GCA_963923745.1 uncultured Thiotrichales bacterium | reverse complement strand
GACCAATACCGGCCATTTGTTGTTGTTCCCCGCCGCCGATCTTCCCCGACTCCCCAAGGGCAAAGGAGTCAAGCTCATTGGTATTCCCAGCGAACAACTAGCCCAGCGGGAGGAATATGTAGTTAGTTGGTGTTTGATTCCCCTGGGACAAGGGCTGGTGCTTACCAGCAATAGCCGGGACACCACCATCAAGGCCAAAGATCTGGAGCATTACTTGGGAGAGCGGGGACGACGGGGCTTAAAACTGCCCAGGGGATTTCAGCGAGTTGAAAAGCTCGCTACAGCGAATAGCTAACGGGAAACAACTCTGCCAAACGCTCTCCCGGATTAGCTGCTCGCATAAAGGCTTCCCCTACCAGAAAGGCATAAACACCGTGTTGCGTCATTAGCGCAACATCTTCCCGACTTAGAATGCCACTCTCGGTAACGACCAGGCACTCCGCTGGCAGGCGGGGTAATAGTGCCAAGGTTGTGGCTAGGCTCACGTGGAAAGTACGCAGACTCCGATTGTTGATACCTATCAACGGACGAAGGAGAGGCAAAGCCAGAGCCCGTTCCAATTCTGCGCCGTCGTGGACTTCCACCAACACATCCATACCTAGCTGTTCCGCCAGCTGGGCTAGCTCCCCGAGAAGGGGATCGGGCAAAGCTGCCACGATAAGCAACACCGCGTCAGCCCCCAATAACCGGGCCTCGTAGACCTGCCAAGGATCGACAACAAAATCCTTACGTAGCACCGGTAGAGAACAAGCGGATCGGGCTTGCTGTAGGTAGACATCAGCCCCTTGAAAGAAATCCTGATCCGTCAATACCGACAGACAAGTCGCACCGTGACGGGCGTAGCTATGGGCGATAGCCGCTGGCTGAAAATCTTCCCGTAGCACACCCTTACTAGGGGAAGCTTTTTTGATTTCTGCGATGACCCCTGGCTGCTTAGCAGCTACCTGACGTTGTAAAGCAGCCGCGAACCCTCGAGGAGGAGAGGCTTGGTTGAGTTGGGCCTGAAGAGTGGGCAGAGGTAAACGAGCGGAGCGCTCCGCCACTTCTTCTGCTTTGCGGGTCAGGATACGTTGGAGGATATCGGCAGCGGGCTGAGACATGGGGAAAAGCTCCCAATGAAAAGCTTAAGGAAAAGATTCAGTGGTGTAACGGGATACCCGCAGGGTAGGAGACCAATAACTGGGAGGCAATCCGGCCTTCCGCTTTAATTGGATTAGGAAATCCCGTCGCTCTGGCAAACTCTCCCAAACAGCTGGCAAAAACGTTCCACGCTGGTTGTGATCTTCCAGAATTAGCCCATCAACACCGGGGCGGATTTGGGCTAACAAATCCTCTTCATCCCGAAAAGTCATGGCAACGGCAGGAGTTAGAATAGAAATATGTAATTCCAATTGGGATCGCTCTTGACGGCTTACTGGGGGAAAACGGGGATCAGTGAATGCTGCAGCATAGGCGTTATGGGCGACATCCACCGCCAGGGGACGGTGAGCTTGGAGACTACCAATGCAACCCCGTAGCCGCCCTGCCAAGTTAAGGGTAACGAAAGCCGCTCGCCATACACCGAAGGAAGGAGAGTAGTGGTCCAGGGCCACCGGCAGTGGGCCTCCTTGGTTGAGTCCGTGGTCAATGGAAGCACCAGCGATTTCCAAGAGAACTTGGCGTTCACCGGAGGAATACTGTTGCTCCAGGGTCGTGGTAGTACCAGCCTGGCACGACTCTTCTGGGGCAACGAGGACATAAGCGCCATAGCCCACGACCCGATCCCGGGAGCCGGCGGTATCTCCCGAATTACGTAAATCCACCATACGTAGCTGTAATCCCCGCCGGCGGGCCAGGGTTAATAGGCCGTTTAGTGGATTGCGCCCGCAGGCACTATCGTGCTGGATGGCTTCTGGCCTGAGTTCTTCAATGGCTTGGGAGGTAGCGGCATCCAACCGTTGAGCGGTGACATAGTCATGGTAATGGGACAAATCGGTGCTAATTACCACCAAGGTTTCTGGTCCCCCCCATAGCCGTTCTAGCACTTGGGCCACCTCTTCTGGGCTGGCGTCCCCCACAACTAGCGGTACCAGGGTGAAGGAATCCAGCAGAGTCTGCAGAAAAGGTAGGTGGACCTCCAGGCTGTGCTCCTGGCTATGGGCTTGGTCGAGAAAACCCACTTGGGGAAGATTTACCAACCGAGCAGGGGTAGTGCTATCCAGGGGAATAGTACCCAAAGGAGTGACAAAGGCAGTGGCTGTGGACAGCGCGATACCGCGAAAACCGACTCGATGGGAGGGTCCCAATAACACTACTCGGTTAATACGTCCCCGCCCCTGACGGAGGGGGGCATAGGCAGTAGCCGCCACTGGGCCAGAGTAGATATAACCAGCGTGGGGGGCTACTAGGGCCTTAGGGAGGGGACGGTTGGCGTTGGCCCCCGCTAACAGTTGGCTTACCAGGGCTTGTAATTCCCGGGGATCAGCCGGATAAAACGACCCGGCAACAGCGGAGGGGCGAAGGGTGAGCATAGGATGTTCCCGTTGTAACACCCTAGCTATTTTAACGGACGCACCCCATCACTGGAATTGTTGACTAGTTTAATAAAACTTAGCTAACATCCCCGACTATTGTAGTCGCCAATCGGGCGGCTGCCGGTTTCCATTGGAGAATCCTATGACTGACTTAGCCACCGCCGAAGATTTGGATATTCCTTCCCCCGTTAATTTCACTGATGCTGCGGCTACTAAGGTTCGGCAGTTGATCGAAGAAGAAAAGAATGATGCTTTAATGTTACGGGTATTTGTTACTGGTGGTGGTTGTTCCGGTTTTCAATACGGTTTTACTTTTGATGAAACCGTTAATGATGGTGATACCCAGGTAGAAAAAAGTGGTGTCACTCTGCTTATCGATCCGATGAGCTTTCAATATTTAGTTGGTGCTGAAATTGATTACACTGAAGGTTTAGAAGGGGCTCATTTTGTAATTCGCAATCCTAATGCTGTAACCACTTGCGGTTGCGGTTCCTCTTTCTCCAGCTAAATCCCGTCTAAGATTTTCCTTCCCTGGGTTAATCCCAGGGATTGTCGCTTTGTTATGGAATTCCAATGACCACCGACGCGCAAGAGGCTCTGGCCATTATTCGGCGAGGGGCTAATGAAATTATTCCAGAACCAGAGTTAATAGCTAAACTGGCTTTAGGCAGACCGCTGCGTATTAAGGCAGGCTTTGATCCCACCGCGCCGGATCTTCATCTCGGTCATACGGTACTACTTAATAAATTGCGGCAATTTCAAGAATTAGGCCATGAGGCTTTGTTTTTGATTGGCGATTTTACCGGTATGATTGGTGACCCTACTGGAAAAAGTGTTACCCGCAAACCCTTAACCAGGGAACAAGTGCTGGAAAATGCCCAAAGTTATCAGCAGCAAATTTTTAAGATTCTCGATCCTCAACGCACGCAGGTAGTATTTAACTCAACCTGGATGGACAAACTAAAACCAGCGGATATGGTTCATCTTATGGCCCAATATACTGTTGCCCGGATGTTGGAGCGAGACGATTTTCATAAACGCTATAGCGGTAATCAGCCCATTTCTATCCATGAATTTCTATATCCTTTAGTGCAAGGCTATGATTCCGTTGCCTTACAAGCTGATGTAGAATTGGGTGGAACGGACCAAAAATTTAATTTATTAGTTGGGCGAGAATTACAAAAAGCCTACGGCCAACCTTCTCAAGTTGTTCTTACCATGCCCATCCTCGAAGGATTGGATGGACAACAGAAAATGTCTAAGTCCCTCGGTAATTACATCGGTATTACTGAAGCAGCAGAAGATATGTTCGGTAAGATAATGTCTATATCCGACACTCTAATGTGGCGTTATCTGGAATTACTTAGTTTTCAAGACTTAGCTACTTTAAGTCACTGGCGTCAACAGGTAGAAGAAGGCGCTAATCCTCGAGATATTAAGATACGTCTCGCTAAAGAACTAGTGACTCGCTTCCACAGCACCAGTGCAGCAGAACAAGCTCACCAAGCATTCGTTGCACGTTTCCAACAAGGTGCACTCCCCGAACAAATCCCAGAAGTATCACTACCTTTATCGGGAACGGGTTTGGCTATCGCTAACTTACTGCGGGATGGAAATCTCGTCGCCAGCACTTCAGAAGCTTTGCGTCTTATTCAGCAAGGGGGAGTTCGTATTGATGGGGAACGTATTACTGATAAAACCCTTTCCCTGGGAGCGGGTGTTTATGTCATCCAAGTGGGAAAACGCCGGTTAGCCAGGATAACAATAGCTTGATGCTATGAGCAAAATTATAAAAGCTGGTTTTTCCACTACGACAGTTACTAATAATTATTTATGGCGGTCTGGAGTAGATCAACGTATTTTTTTGTGTGAGCAAGAGGATAGTCAGAATCTCGTTCAATTGGAAAATAGTTGTTTTGATTCTAATCACTATGACTCTTTGCTAACGACTCGTTCGGTTCATTATTTACTAACAAAAGGTAATGGACTACTGTTGCTTTACAAGCATGAACAACAATTGGCTGGTTATGCACAAGTCGTATTCAAGTATAATCTATTTGCCGGACGATTTTACTCTTTAGCAGTTCACCCAGCTTTCCAAGGAAAAGGAATAGCTAATCTTCTATTCAGAGGCGTTGAGCAGACTTGTTTAGCTGTGAACGCCAAAACAGTACTACTGGAAATTCGAGAAGATAATAAAATTCTCTATTACCGTTATCAAAAATTAGGTTATCAGCCGTATCGCTACGTAGCAGACTATTATCCTGATGGTTGTAGAGCAATCAAAATGAAACGGGATATTTCTTCTGATTAATTTCTCCCGCTGCTGTTAATGATGTCGTCGCTGCCACCATACCTTCCCTCCCATAGCCGCAAAGCTCAGTGGAAGTAATACTAAGAAAATACCACTCAGTAGCAATAACCCTTCATTGGATAAATCCAGTCGTGCATCAGGTGCCATATAGGGAGGGAGGCTCATTAGCTTATCATCGTGATTTAGCCAATTAATGATGTTCAAACCCAGCTCTAGATTCCCTCCATTCCCTAAATAGCTATTAGATAGAAAATCTCCATCACCCATTACAACTACCCGCTGTTGCGAAATTGCAGATGTCAATTCAGTGGAAACATTTTTAATAGAAGGTAAGGTTTCCTGCTGAGGCATAGGTCGAGTAAAAGCCCCTCCTAGGGATAACGGACCGTGACTGGTAAAATCAGCAGAATTATTAGAAACAGATGGTTTTAGTGCGCTATCAGGGCTGCTTTCGATAAAACTCATCCCTTGCCAATGAGTTGACGAAGATTTAATACGAATAGCTGCTGACTCTGGTAACAAGGTAATAAGATTAAAATTATCCACCAAAGGATGTTTCGGATAATTAACCCCTAAGGCAAAAGCCGCACCGAATAACCCCACTGCTTCGGGATCTACCACCGTTCCCGGAATTATTTCTAATCCTAATTCATCGGCTAACCCAGTTAGCCCGTGAAGTGAGCCTGGTTCTACTAACCAAAGTAAATGCCCTCCTTGATTAAGATAATTTTGAATCAATACCACCTCCCCCGGTAATAAATCTGTGCGGGGGCTAGCTATTACCAATACGGCAGTGTTATCAGGTAACCGTTTAGTGTTAGCTAAATTAACTGTTGTTATACGTAATCCTTTATTTTCTAAAGTTTGATTATAGATTGTGAGATCTGCTTCAGTTGATCCCCGGGGATCCCGTTCACCATGACCTGAGAGATAGACTACTAATCCTTCACCGCTGCGAGCAATTCGTTGCAGCGCATTGGCCATAGCAACTTCCGTTAGGGATGTTAGGGATTCACTACGACCTTGATAATCTATGATTACTTCACCATCGCTGTGAATAGCTAGTGCTCGAGCTCGCTCTGGCTCCAATTCAGGATTAACAAACGCTAAAACAATATCTTCCTTGTAATTGCGATAGCGATTAACAAATTCTTGGATAGGACGGTGTAATGTTGCTAGATCCTTAGTAAATCCCGTTACTTTTAGCGGACCCTCTAACCGTTGGAGTAGCTCCAATGTAGTGGGAGATAAATGGTGTCGGCCATTAATAGTCCAATCCATCTGCCAGTGATAACGATTAGCTAACCAAGCTAACAACGTTATAATAACGAGCATCAATATTGTAGGCAGCTTAGTCCGAAAAAAAGATTGGCTTAAACCATTTATGCCCATGATATTTTAATTACCGTCTGGAATAAATTTTAATACATTTCCATTAATACAATACCGTTTATGGGTAGGAGGAGGACCATCGTCAAAAACATGACCAAGGTGAATACCAGAGCTGGCGCTGCGTACTTCCACTCGAGTGGTACCATGGCTATTATCAGTATGGAAAGTAAGAGCGCCTTCTATCGGATTGAAGAAACTCGGCCAACCAGTACCACTATCGAATTTGCTATCACTACGAAATAGTAATGCTCCCGTGATAGGATCGACAAAAGCTCCAGGACGTTTTTCATCTAAATGGGAGCCAGTAAAAGGATATTCAGTCCCTTGTTCAAAGGCAATTTTTTGTTGCTCTGGA
>CAWUNB010000117.1:0-6609 GCA_963923745.1 uncultured Thiotrichales bacterium | reverse complement strand
ACTAGGACCTGGACAAATGGCTGCGTTGCCCGAGGCGGCTACTCCTGTCAGGTAGTTGCTTGGATGGGTATACGTTTAGTACACAAATATGTATTCCAATTAAAATGGGCCATCTATGTCTAAACAAAGATTGTTTTGGTTAATTTTCTCAATCGCAATTGTCGTCGCTTTTCTGGTGATATTTCTATTGGATATTTTTACTTTAAATAGGCAAGAGCGTCCTCCTCTACCGTTGGCTATCGTTGCCCCCCTCACAGGTGAAGAGGCTGCTTCGGGCGCTTCATTGAAAGAAGGTGTAGAGCTAGCTGTTTCACGAATAAATCAATCTGGTGGTATTGGCGGACGGAAAGTTACCGTATTTAGTTTTGACGATGGAAATAATCCTCAACAAGCTGAACAAGCAGCCCGAGAAGCAGTTAAGTCTGGCGCATTGGCAGTTATTGGTCATACCCAAATGGCTACCCTCAAAGTAGCAGAGCCCATCTATAAGGAAGCTGGATTGCCTCTATTTACTTTAGCTGCTCATTTAAATGCTAAAGAGATGGAAGAAAAACCAATTGCTAATCATTTATTAAGTGATGAAACCTATGAAATTCGTTTTTTAGCTAATTATCTGCGTAACGTTATTGGAGAAAAAACAGTTCACGTTTTGTACGAAGATTCACCCCGTGGTCTTGCCTTGGAAACAGCTTTTGATGAAACCATGCAGCGTTTTGGCACTAGAATAGTATACAAATGGCCATTGAAATCTGGGAGCTTAGCAATTAAGGAGCAAGCGGCAGGTGCTGCAAAAGAGTTGGTTGATGGAAAATTACCAGGGACAGTTCTGGTGATTGCTGGACCTGCTGACAGTGCTCGAGCAGTAATTGGATTGAGAACGGCTGGGTTACGTAATCCTATTGCAGGCACTCAAAGTTTTTCTACCAATTCTTTTATGAATGTACTTAAACAAGAATGGCGGAATAGTAGTTCTTTGGAGTCTGCGCTCACTGGGACTATGTTATCTACACCAAGCCTCCATGATGTGGCTGGTGAAGCTGCTCAGGGTTTCCATAGCGATTTTATTAGTCATTTTTCTCACGCTCCCGATTGGTTAGCTTCGATTGCTTATGATGGAGCCCATTTAGTTTTATCGGTATTACAAAAAAATAACGAAGAAGAAGCAATGAAAGATGACATACTTCGTGAGCAATTAGCTGAATTATTTGTAACTAGAACTAAATCATTACCTCCTACTATTGGTTTAAATGGACCGATTGTTCTTAATGCTCAAGGTCGTGACATTCCCCCTCCTCTTATTGGAATATACGACGGCACTGATCTTATTTCTACTCTGATTCAATTAATACCTATTCGAGAGGAAGGCGTAAGTAATTTAATGCAGCAATTCGTAGAGGGAAAAGCGCTCTACGTTAATGATCGGTTTATGTATCGCACCAATGTAGTCTATACCGGAGTACGCCCCTACAATATATCATCTATTAGTTTGCGAGATGGAACAGCGGAGCAGGAATTTGTTGTGTGGTTCCGTTGGCGGGGAGATTTCAGTCCTCAAGATGTGGTATTTAGTAATGCAGTAACTCCTATTCGTTTAGACAAGCCAGAAAATGAAGGAACTATGGATGGAATGCAATACCGAGTTTATCGAGTGAAAGGTAAGTTTTTTATGGATTTTTCGAGTGTCAGGCGTGCTTTTGATACTAAAGTTGTGGGGGTAATTTTTAATCATCGTCTACTTAGTCGTCATAATTTGATGTATGTAACTGATGTATTGGGAATGGGGTTAACTCGCAACACAACTGTTCAAAGCTTTATTGAATCTTCATCGGTTATTGCTACCACTAGAGATGATGGTATCAAAGATTTGTATAGAAGAGCATTGAAAGCTATTCGTGATTTTCTTCACTCTGGTAGCTCTGATTCAGATCCATTAATTAAATTATTTAGTAATAGCAATTTATTGGCAGGCTCTCCTGGATGGATTATCGATAGAGCATGGATTTCTCAGGATATTATGTCTCGCAGTGCAGAGGGTGATCCAAAATTCGTTGGATTTGGGCGACCAGCTCCTGAGTTTTCTCGATTAGAGATGGGAACTATTTTAAAGCCGGATCTTATCCGAGCTCGCGATATTATTCCTAGTCAGCATTTTATCTATATTGCCGTTTTTTCCTTTGTAGGAGCGGTGTTAGCAGCAGTACTGGATCGTCGTTATGGTAAGCAAAAATGGCGTACTAATACCTTTTTGTTGCGGGTGATTGCCTGGCCATTATTGCTTGTTTCCTTAAGTAATTTACTACTAGATTATGCTTTACTTAATGCGACACCAAGCACTGTCAATAGTATTTGGATGACTTATCAAGTGGGAATATGGTTGGTACCAACAATACTTATCATGATTGCTATGGAACGTTTTATCTGGACTCCCATTGAGCATCGAACCTCTCGCAAAATTCCTGACATTATTCGGTTATTATCAGCGCTAGTTGTACTAATTTTAGGTTTGATAGGAATTTTAGCGAATGTTTTTGAACAATCTATTACGAATGTTTTAGCTGCTACGGGAATGAGTGCTATGATCGTTGGCTTAGCCATTAAAGATAGCATCGCTAATGTATTTGCTGGAATTATTATCAGCTTAGAAAAACCATTCGTGGTGGGTGACTTTATTAAAGTTGGAAATACAATTGGGAAAGTGGTTGATATTACCTGGCGTACTACTCGAATTGAATTGGATGCTGGTCATGTAGCATCCATGCCTAATGCTAAAATTTCTGAAGCTGAACTTCACAATCTAAGTCGTACCACCACTGGTTATAGTTGTGAATTAAAAATAGTAGTTGATTCCGATGTAGATCCGGAAAAAGTAAGAAAATTATTAGCAGCTGCTATTGATGGTTGTCCTTATGTGATGAATAAAACTCCAGAGGGATTACCAGATATTAAAATAGCTGTTAAAGGAGTAGCAAATGTCAATCAGGCTTGGTTGACTTCTTACAAGGTAAGTTTTTTAGTAACTAAATCTAACTTAGTAGGAAAATCCGAGGATTATTTTTGGCCTAGATTGTGGAAGGAATTTAATAATTCTGGTATTTCTTGGAAAGAAGGAGAGCATAGTGAAGTGCTTTCTAGAGCGGCGATTCATTCTTGAAAAAATCGAATGCCACATTCGCCTTATTCTACTTCATTATTTCCCTTTAGCAGAGGGAGTAGTTTAGTAGAAGTTCTTGTCACTTTAGGAATAATTTCTGCTGGCTTGTTGGGTTTAGCTGAATTACAAACTACCGCGCTGAATTACCGTCAAGCGGCTTATCAGCAGGCTACAGCCGGTTTTGTCTTGGCCGATTTGGCAGAACGGCGGCAAGCTAATTCTCCCTACCGAAAGTTATATACTGGAGTTGCTGGGGACTATCAGGGCTGTTTGGCTACCTTGGTTGGTTGCTCTGCCGAAAAAGTGGCTACCCATGACAATAAAGAAATAGCTCAGATCATTGTGGAATCCCTAAGCAATGGTCAGTTGCTCGCTCAGAGCATCAGTAATATTTCTCCTTCGCAGATTGTTTTTCAGTTGCGTTGGTATAATACTTTAGTCTGTCCGGGACGCCGTTCGGACGCAGGAGATGTATGTCGAGAAACAATCTACCTTAATTAATATTATGGGCCAGTCCCCTATTCGCCAAATTGGATTCACTTTACTAGAATTATTGGTCGCCCTAACATTAGGGTTAGTAATTATCGGAGAACTGCTCCAAATATTGCTTTCTAGCCGACAAGCCTATCGGCTACAGGAGGCTGTGGGGCAATTACAAGAATCAGCACAAGTCGCCCTACCGCTATTAGTTGCCGAAATACGTTCGGCAGGTTATCTCGGATGTCAAAGCAATTTAACAAAATTCGCTGATAACTTTCACAATACCCTTAATGTGGCTAGTAATCCTTTAGCTTATCGCTTTGCTTACCCTGTACAAGGCTATGAGTATGGTGGAACTAGCAGTGGCGATGATTATTCTCCAACAGCCGATCCCCATCCCGGTGACGCCCACCAATGGACGCCTCCTCTTCCAGCTCCCTTGGCGGGGCGTGCCTTGGCGGGCAGCGATGTGCTGGTAGTGCGCCGAGCCGGCCTTGAGCCCCTCATCCTCCGTGGCACACCCTATGCCGGTAACGCCACAACCCTGACCGCGACGTCGCCCACACTATTGGGAGGAGAGTTGGATAAAAAGTCTTTTGCTCCTGGACAAATAGTTGTAGCCAGCGATTGTGCCAACACGGTGGTATTTCAGATTACTCGCCGCCAGGATGGTGGGGGAACCACCACTTTTAGCCATGGCCCTACGACCTTAACTCCCGGCAATGCTTTGCAAGATTGGCCGGCCGCTTGGTGGTTACGGGCCACTCCTGGTGCCAGCATAGCACCTGCCGTTACCACCCTTTTCTATGTGGGCCGCCACTTTCCAGATAACGCCGATCCAGAGGACCGATTCGCGCTCTACAGCATCAGTCTTGATGGCAATGGGCGTTTTGCTAGTGCGCAGGAACGAGTTGCTGGAATCGAAAATATGCAGATTCGCTACGGTGTAGATCGGGATGGAGATCTAGCAGTGAATGCCTATTTAGATGCTGCCACAGTGGAGGGTCAGGGATTGTGGGAGCAAGTAGTTAGTGTCCAAATAGCGTTTTTGCTGGCCACGACAGAAAAAGGTCTGTTACCACACCCGCTAGCTCAGCGCTATGCCCTTAACGGTGGGGATACCAGCCCATTAGCTACCCATATCATCTCCATCCCTGATGGACGATTGCGGCGAGTGGTGCAAACCGTAGTTACCCTGCGCAATCGTACCCTGTAGCCTTTGTAGCTTGCGATGGCTTACCGAAATGCAGGCTCCCCGTGAAATATGCGAACCACAATGAACGGGACGGACAACCTCCAATATCGACTCATAGGCCCTCTGCTCTGTTTCGCTACGGAACCGGGCATGGGGCTCCCTCACTCTCTTTGGTGAGCTGCGAACGAGGCCTAGTACTCCCCTTTGGGTTATTAATTTTGTTGCTACTCACTCTGCTTGGTATTAGCGGAGTGACTACCAGTGGTTTAGGACAACGGGTTAGGAGCTTTGAGCGAGAAATAGCCCACCACAGCGCTGACGGGGCATTACGCTATTTGAGTGAATTGGTAATGAACGGGGTAGCGGAGGATGATTTACTGCACTGCCAACACGGCTATTACGATCACGTTACCTCCTGCGCCTCTTGTCCACCAGGAGAGTGTTGGAAAGAAGCCCTGGGATTAGGGGCATTGGCCACGATAGCAGTCCCTTGGGCTATTCCGGCTAATCTTCCGATACCCACTTTGGTAGACAACCCCCAGGGTGTTATAGAGCGGCTGGAGCCAGTAGGACGACGGGACACGGTGATAGGCCGTGCCAACGGAAGCGCTCCTCGCTATCGTTACCAAATCACCGTGCGAGGAGTAGGGACCGGAGGTGCTGCTCAGGCACCACTAGCAGAGGTCTGGCTACAAAGTCAGGTAATCGGTCCCGGGCCATGATTTTCTTCCCGGTTCGGAGAAACAATATTGTCTAATGCCCAGCGGTATAAGCCATTGCGGCCAGCGCCGGTAATACGAGCCGCCAGAGATGCCGCTTGTTTTACTGGCAATTCCTCTAGCAACAACTTAACAACTCGCTGTCCTTCTGCCTCCCGTTCGTCGACAGTATGGGGAGCTCCGGCAACCAGTAAGACGCACTCTCCCCGCCGTTGTTGGGGATCATTCGCTACCCACTGGCGTAAGCCATCTAAAGTATCTCGCCGGAGGGTTTCATAAACCTTGGTTAGTTCCCGCGCTAACACGGCTGGGCGGGTTCCACCAAACAGGCTGGCCAAATCAGCCAAGCATTCCTCTAAACGATGAGGCGCTTCGTAAAACACCAGGGTGCGGATTTCTTGAACCAGGGGAGCCAGTCGTTCTCGGCGTGCGCTACTTCGGGGAGGGAGAAACCCTTCAAAAACAAACCGGTCCGTGGCCAATCCAGCTACCGATAGTGCAGCCAGCAAGGCGCTAGCGCCGGGAATAGGAATTACAGCAATATTCCCCTGTTCCAGGACAGCCCTAACTAGGGGATAACCGGGATCACTGATCAGGGGGGTTCCAGCATCGGAGATAACGGCAATCCGGGCCCCTGCAGCTAAGCGAGTTACTAAACCGTGGGTAGCCTCCCGCTCGTTATGTTCGTGATAGGCCAGTAATGGAGTCGTAATGTTGAAGTGACGTAGCAATGTCCCACTGTGGCGCGTATCTTCTGCCGCAATGAGGTCAACGCTGGCCAACACCTCTAAAGCACGGGGAGTCATATCCCCTAAGTTACCAATAGGCGTGGCTACGACATAAAGCACACCGCCTGATGGCGTTATTCGGGTCATGGTATGGGCTTCTTCTACTTAACGGCTAAAAAACAAACCCAAAGAAAGAGGGACGCTTTATGGCATCCCCCTTCATCAAAGTCCCCGAGAAACCCCGCCCTTTAGGGCGGGGAGGAAAGGGGACGGTTTTCTATTGCTCTCAATCAAGGATAGGAGATAGATCGAGGACCAGGCATTACACTCGAACTC
>CAWUNB010000116.1:0-6733 GCA_963923745.1 uncultured Thiotrichales bacterium | reverse complement strand
ACCGGTAAGACGACTAACAATATCCTGCTCTATTTCCTGCGTTGTTCGACCTTTAACCGAAACCCAACCGGCAAAGGGCATGGTAATCATGCCATTAGGTGTAACCATCTGCTCAGGAAATGTAACAACTCGAGTCGATGCCCCTTTGGGGTCTAAAACTAAACCACCAAAAAGCATGGCAGGGGGAGCTTCCCACACAGAAATTTCAATGATATCCCCTGGACCAATAAGATAATTATTCGTTCCTTCGTTTGAAAAAACATCTGTCAGCTGACCAAGTTTTTTACCAGTGGCTAACTTTTTAGCTAAATCATTATTAACATCAATTACCTGAATACCTTCTATCCTATCAGTGTTACTTGCTCGCTGAATCTGCTCACCACTAGGGCCAGAAGACGACAACCAGTCTGGAGCTGTACCACAACCAGAAAGAAATATCATCATTAACAACAAATAACTTTTTTTCGCTGAACTTAAAATGGCCATTAGCTAATCTCGATACTCTACCCAGTCAGTCGCGTTAATATTTTTAGAGTGTAATCAATTTCCTCGTTGGTATGGGTTGACGATAAAAAAAACCGCAATCGTGCTGCTTTTTCCTCAACAGCAGGATAAATAATCGGCTGCACATTAACTCCTGCATCGAATAGCTGATTCGATAAGCGAGTAGCTTTCAAAGAACTTCCAGTGATGACAGGAACAACCGCATATCCTTGAGCATAGCCGGTGTTTATACCGCTGGCCCGTACTTGTTGCAGAAACTGCTGAGCCCGTTCCCGCAATCGAGCCACCCGCTCGGGTTCCCGCAGCATAACACGCAGGGCCTCCAAAGAAGCAGCAGCCAACGGTGGTGCTATCCCAACACTGTACACAAAACCTGGTGCAGCATACTTAAGGTGCTCCACTAGAGCTCGTTCGCCAGCAATGTAACCACCACAACCAGCTAGCGTTTTACTTAAGGTACCCATCCATATATCTACATCTTTGCTTTGTACCCCGAAGTGCTCCCGAATTCCTTTCCCCGTCTCTCCCAGCACGCCAAGGGAATGGGCTTCATCCACCATCAAAAATGCGCCATGACGACGCTTGATATTGATGCAGCTCGGTAGATCGGGAATATCCCCATCCATGCTGTAGAGACCCTCGATCACAATGAGGACTCGCTCGAATTGGCTACGAATTTCCCCAAGAATTTGGTCTAAAGCGGCCATATCATTGTGGGGAAACGAGCGTCGCGTCGCCCCAGACAATTGAATCCCTTGCAGTACACTGTTATGGACCAAACTATCGTGAACCACGAGGTCTTTTGGACCGAAGAGATAACCAATAGTGCTCACGTTGGTTGCGTGTCCGCTGACAAAAACTACACAATCCTCTACTTCATACAGATCGGCTAGGGCTTCCTCTAGGGCTCGTTGTATTGGGCGTTCGCCAGCCACCAACCGACTAGCAGAGGCAGAGGTCCCGTAGCGATCAATGGCGTCTTTTGCTGCCCGACTGACAGCGGGATGTCCCACTAAGCCGAGGTAGTTGTAGTTGGAAAAATTGATGTACTCCCGTCCCCCAACACGGGTAGTCGCACCCGCTACTCCGTCATGGACCCGGAAGAAAGGATTAACCAAACCTAAACGGTCAGCAGCCACTTTGGGTACCAATACTTTCTCGTACCCTGGATGACGATCAAAACGAGTAAAAACCTCAGAAACAGACGGATAGGCCGTTGTGCGAGCTGCCGGCACAGCCACCGTCGCACCTGGGTTAGCCTTCTTCCCGAGAATACGTTCTATCAGTTGTGCCCTATCTCTTTGGGCGAAGGAGGTTTTACTCATGGAGTCAATTTCGTTCCTGTTTTAGCGAGCCTGCGGGCTTCGCTGTTCAATAGTTGTATCTCTTCCTTGGTTAGCTGCTCTCCATGCTGACGTGCGAGGCCGACAACCATTGCTGCAGTCTGGGCTTCTTCAGTTCCAGGCTCAACACTAATTAATTTTTCAATAATGCGGGTAGCCACATTACTAATGGTAGGGGAATCATTAAGCGCCATGACAGGTAGCTGGATCGCAAAGCGCTGTTCTAAACCCAGGGCCAGCTCAACAGCCATCAGTGAATCCATTCCCAGATCATGGAGAGAGCGATTCGCTTCAATGCGATCTGGGCTGATGCAGAGAATTCGGGCAACTTCCTGCCTGACTTGTTCTCCGACGATAGCAGCGCCTTCTTCGGCAGTTTTGCCAGCGATAAGGGCGCGGATATCGATAACTTCCCCAGCCGGGGCAGAGTCTCGCCGATTGCGATTAAGAATCGCAAAGCGATTACTGGAAGCTGAGGGGAGGAGACGGGCCAAAACTCCCCAATCGAAATTGGCCGGCATGATAAACCCAGTTGTGTCATGGAGAGCCCGATCCAGTTGGGTTAGAGCGTCGGTAGCAGTGAGGGGGGGTTTACCCAGACGTTGTTCCAAGCCGTCTTTAACTGATTCATTGCGGACTAGATAGCCAGCATCCCCGATGGGTCCCCAGGCGATACAGGTAGCGGGTAGCCCCAATTGGCGGCGCATGGCAGTGAGTCCCTCCAGACCCGCATTGGCAGCTACATAGTTAGCCTGCCCTGGGTTACCAATGGCGGTAGTCACGGAGGAATACACGATAAAGTGATCAAGGGGAATGTCGAATGTCTTTTGGTGGAGATGCCAGGCTCCCAGCAACTTAGCGTTCAAGACGGTTTCGATACTTTCCGGATCAAGGTTAGCTAGCAATCTGTCATCGAAAACAGCAGCGGCGTGCAACACTCCCTTAAGGGGAGGCAGGGTTTTCTGGGTATGTTCAATAAGGGTAGCGACCGCTACCGGCTGAGTGATATCACAAGCGTGGGCTTGCACCACAACCCCTTGGGCCTTGAAGGCTTCTATAACTTCTCGGGCTCCTGGAGTCTTTAGTCCCCGTCGTCCCACCAATACAAGGTGACCAACCCCCCGCGCCGCCAGCCAGCGAGCGGATTCCAAACCAAAACCAGAAAGCCCTCCGGTGACTATCCAGGTGGTTTCTCGTTTAAATGAGACAGGAGTAGGGGGTTGAGAGGGCAGCGTTATAGCGGGGCGAGCGTTCTCCAGTGACACCACAAGCTTGCCAATATGGCGGGCCTGCTGCATCACGCGGAAAGCTTCGACGATTTGGTCGGTAGTAAAGATTCGGTGAGGTAATGGTGCTAGGGCTTGCTCGCGGAATAGCGCCATAACTTCGCGAAATAGCCGGGCCGCCAGTTTAGGACGACCGGTAAGTAATTGGTCGGCATCGATACCGAAGTAACTGATGTTATTTTTAAAGGGGCGGAGGCCGAGGGCGGTATTTTCAAAAAAGTCCCGTTTGCCCAGCTCTAAAAAACGACCAAAGGGCTTGAGTACACTCAAGCTGCGGCGCATGGCCTCGCCTGCCAGGGAGTTAAGCACCACATCTACCCCTTCTCCTGCCGTTATCCCTAGAATGTCCTCAGCAAATGCCAGGCGGCGGGAGTCAAACACGTGATCAGCTCCCAGCAGGGTAACGAAGTCACGTTTTTCGTCACTACCCGCTGTGGCATAGATCTCCGCACCGAGGTAACGGGCAAGCTGAATGGCGGCAATACCAACACCACCAGCTGCACCGTGGATTAGCAAACGCTCTCCCGGTTGGAGATCGGCTAAATGTTTAAGGGCGTAGTAAACAGTAAAGAAAACGGTGGGAACTGTAGCCGCTGCTGCAAAAGTCCACCCTTCCAGCATGGGAGCCACTGCGTCTGCCCGGGTAACAACGTGGCTGGCGAAGCAGGATGAGCCAAACCCCATAACGGCATCACCTGGCAACAAATCTTTTACCCGTGCCCCGACCCGACTTACTACCCCAGAAAATTCAAGACCGAGGCTGGCACCAGCAAAACCATTCTCCACGGCTTCATCTGGTAACAGCCCCATGAGGTACATCACATCCCGAAAATTGAGCCCCGTTGCCCGGGTATGAACTTCAATTTCGTTATCCTGCAGGGGAAGCTGGGAACCGGGCAGCCAAACCAGATTGCGTAATTGTCCAGGGACGAGAAAATCGAGGCGGAACCGTGGCTGTTGTTCCTGGGAGGAAAGTTCGGTCCTTTCCGTCATCACAATACAGTGGCGTGCTTCAGCGGAAAGCACGATCTCACTAGCGCCATCCGGATGGAGTAGCTCATTCTCCAGTCGAGAAAGTCCCCCAGCACTGGCAATGTCCCCAACTCGATCCATCACCAAATCGATGAGGGTACAACTCAGGGAGGGGTATTCATTCATCACCACCCGCCCGAAACCCCAGAGGGCAGACTGGGCTGGATTGGGGGGAAGTTCCGTGGGTAACCCAGAGACCAGGGCTCCTCCTTGGGTAACCAACCAAAGGCGAGGCGGTTTTTGCGGAGCGCTAATCAGCGCTTGCACCCGTTGTAGTAACCCCACCACCCCGTTTGTTGCTTCATCAGGGGGATCACCCCAGCCCAGCAGGTAAACAATGTGGTCGACACCCCGTGACGGATCTATCTGTGCAGCGATGGTGACTTGCTGTCCTTGGGATTCAAGGCGGCTACCTAAGTGATCAGCCAGGGGGGCTGAGGTTTTATCCACCAACAGCAGCCAAGAAGCAGCCGCAAGGTGTGACTGGGTAACACTCTCTTCCAGGGATCGTTTAGCCAGCAACAGGTAAGCTCCCTCCGCGAGACCCTCTGCAGCCGGTTCGGTAAAGACTTCACCATCCACGAACCCGGCTTCTTTTAACAAACGTTGCCACGTTTCCGGAGGTAGCAGCGAAGAAGTCGGTACCGATGAATTTTCTTCATGCCACCAATTGGGATCGATGCCTTCAACAAAATTGGCACTCCAATCCGGGTGACGTTCCGCCAACAGCAAACCCCCCCCGGCAGCCAGCCAGCGGCGAATTTGCACCAGTGCGCCATGGAGGCTCGTTGTGCGATGCAAGACATGGCGGAGGATGACAACATCAAAAACATCGGGTAGTGGTTTTTCTGCCGTTAGTTTCCAACTGGAAGTGTCTAAGGTGGCAACAACAACACTAGGATGATCCCGATATTCTGTTGCCTGACGTTCTTGCATCGCTTCATTTGGCAGGGCCAAAACGTAATCGAAGTGATCTGCGGAAAGCTCAGTGATAAGGCTCTTGGGTAGCTCACTGGGACCAGCGGGGATTTCCAAAATCCGTAGTCGGCTGGAAGGCGGTTTCTTGCTCACCAAGTGGCGCAACAGACTGTCCAGTGCAACAGCTATCCCTTGATAAGCGGGATCCTCGTTATAGAGGGTTTCGGCCACGAGGGAGCGGCGCAAAGCTTGCGATAGCTCGCCGCCGTCGAGAGTTCCACAGAGTAATCCGGCTAATCGTTGGCCAACCCGGCCAAGTAGCGTCAAGTGGGGTAAACAGGCTGGTGAATCCCGCAGAAGGGTTTGCCAGAGGGCATCCGCTGAAGGAAGTTCATCATCCATGGTAACGATCCACCGGTCCCCATCACGCTTAAACCGTCCTTCTTTGATCATCAAATCAGCTAACCAACGCCCGTAGGGGGTAGCTTGAGGGCCAACGCAGGTTTGTTGCCAATCTGACGGATTCTTCTGGGCCAGCTGTTGGAACGTTTCGTGGAGAAAGGAGAGGGTTAGTGCCTCTGTCAGTGGCAACGTTTCTTTAAACCAAATTCCCCGTTCCGTTTTACAGGCAGCCAGTGCCGTTCGCGCCTGTAGGGCAAGATGGGAAATGGATGGCAGGCTGGTGGTCTTGCCATCGATGGGATGGGGTCTTAGCTGAGGAATAAGGCTCCAGTTGGGAATTTTTTGCTGACTGTGACGCTTGAGCTGGGCAGCACGGAAACGGCAACCAATGGCTTGAGCAATTAAATTATTTTCCTCGTCCAATAGCTCAAAATCTGCCAGAACAGAACGCGGGCCGCGCCGAATCAATGAAGCTCGCAATCGAGTGATTGGTTTTCCTCCCCATCGTTCAAGCCGTCCTACTCTGATGGGTAGTAATGGAATTCCCTGTCCAGCGTCGATTTCTTCTGCGAAGAAATTCAGAAGAGACTGGAAACAAATATCCAGTACGGCAGGATGGAGCAAGTAATCCCTGTGATCGAGGGATTGGGGAAGCGCTAGCGGTGCTTCTAGGGTATGGGAATCCAGGAAAACTTTTCCTAGCCCTTGAAAAGCGGGACCATAATCAAGTCCGAGTAGAGTGGCAAAACGGTAATGGGTTTCTCGATCAAATTGTTTGCTTGGCACAGCCAAAGCAGGAATACGGGAAACGGCCAACGAACTGGCAGACTCTAGCAAGCGACCGGTGGCGTGTAATGTCCAGTCGTCGTTGCTGAGTCGTTGGCGACTTTTAATTTGGAAACTATTGTCCCGAGGATTAAGAAAAAATCGCAGGGTCCGTCCATGTTCTCCATCAAAAACTAAGGGTGCGATAATATCCAATTCTTCAATAGTGACGTGTTCTCCTCCCAACCATACTCGGGCGGCCGCTAGCGCCATTTCACTGTAGGCCGCTCCAGGAAACACGGTAGCCCCACCTACTTTATGATCGCCAAGCCAGGGCAAAACAACAGGATCCAGGGTATTTTCCCAAGCGCCCTCTACCTCTGGGAGAGGCCATCCCAACAATGGATGGACTCGTCGCCGTTCAATACATTGCAGTGCTTCACTGGTGCGGGGATGCCAGTGACGTTCCCGTTGCCAAGGGTA
>CAWUNB010000115.1:0-6787 GCA_963923745.1 uncultured Thiotrichales bacterium | reverse complement strand
TTTTCTCAGGCAGCCGTACTGAGGGATCGAGAGTTCTTTCGTGTCCAGAAGTTAATGCAGAATCTGTCAGGTGTTTCTCTGGGACCTGCCAAGAAAAGTTTAGTGAGTGGTCGATTAGCTCGGCGCTTGATGCATTACGGTTTATCCGACTACGGAGCCTACCTGGATCGGGTAGAGCAGGGAAACCCGCCAGAGGAGCTAGCAACCTTCTTAGATCTCTTGACTACTCATGAGACCCATTTCTTCCGTGAGATGGCCCACTTTCGTTTCCTACTAGAGCAAGTGTTACCCCATTGGCGAGGAAGGGCAATAAGAGCTTGGAGCGCTGCCTGTTCTTCCGGGGAAGAAGCTTATAGCCTGGCCATGACTTTAGCGGATGGGCTAGGGGAAGGTCCCTGGTCTATTCTGGCCAGTGATATTAGTCATCGCATGTTGGAGCTCACTCGGGATGGGGTTTATTCCCAATCAGGGGCCTATCATATCCCTAAAGCCTATCTGGAGCGCTACTGTCTCAAGGGAGTCCGCTCCCAACAGGGCAATATTCTGGTAGATCCCTCCCTGCAGGCTCGGCTCACTCTACGGGCCATTAATTTGGCCGCTCCCTTACCCGATTTTCCCCCAGTGGATTTGATCTTGTTGCGCAATGTTATGATTTATTTTGATTTACCTACTAAGCAGGGAGTGGTACGGCGATTGGTAAATCGTCTCCAACCAGGTGGTTATTTATTGGTGGGCCACGCTGAGAGCCTTTACGGTTTAGATCAATCCCTAATTCTGTGCCGTCCAGCGGTATACCGTAAAAATTTAGAGTAATTTATCCAAAATTTAGGATGACATAGGGACTAGAAAAATTATTGTCTCTCCGCGCAAAATGGCGAGCTAGTAGCCCATCCTCATAGCCAGCTCCGATAGCTGATCGGTGTCAACCCATGGCGGTAAATCTAGCCTGACCCCCTTCTTTCTGCGAACCAATTAACATGGCAAAGGTCACTGAACCAGTATCCACGGATCGATCGGAGCAACCCTCAGGAGACTGATATGGGAGACCCAAGACTGGATCAGGAGCTAGTGGATCGTGTCCAAAAAGGAGATAAGCGGGCGTTTGACATTTTGGTACGTAAATACCAGCACAAAATTGTTAACCTTATTTCCCGCTATATCAGGGATCCGAGTGAAGTGCTGGACGTGGCTCAGGAAGCTTTTATTAAAGCCTACCGGGCCCTTCCTAACTTTCGTGGAGAAAGCGCTTTCTATACCTGGTTATACCGGATAGCCATTAATACGGCGAAGAATTACCTAGTAGCCCAAGACAGACGCCCCCCAGAAGGGGATATTGATGCGGAGGAAGCGGTCCAACTTGACGGGGAGTCTGCCCTCAAAGATTACGGAACACCTGAAAATATGGTGCTAAGGGACGAGATAGAAAAGACGGTGTATCACGCTATCGAGCAGCTGCCGGAGGATTTGCGCACGGCCATTACTTTGCGGGAGATGGAAGGACTGAGCTACGAAGAAATCGCTCAGGCCATGGGCTGTCCTGTTGGGACGGTCCGTTCCCGCATTTTCCGTGCACGGGAAGCCATCGACAACCGGCTCAAGCCCCTCCTGGAGAACTGATATGGCCACACCTACCCCATCCGATCCAGAATCGATATCGGCCCTCATCGATGGAGAAGTGCCGATGAACGATGTGGATCTTTTGCTACGCCGTCTAGAGAAAGACAGCGAATTGCAAGCTCGGTGGAGCCGCTATCATTTGGTCAGCGATGTGCTCCACAAAGCTGCTCCCCCCTGGGTTCCCCTAGATTTAGCTAACCGGGTGGCCGCTGCGGTGGACGAAGAACCCTACCATTTAGTGCCCCGCCGTCGCCGTTTTACTCCCCCTGGCCGGGTACGTCAGGTCGTTGGGTTGGCTATCGCTGCTTCGGTGACGGCTATCACTATTCTTACGGTACAATCCCTGACCATCCCCGCAATGCCTTCGGGCCTTCATTTGGTTAGCTTAAGTAGCCACCACTCAAACAGCGAGCCTGCCTCCCGTGGAGAGCGGAGTCCGTCCCGGGAAGCGAAACTTACCGCCTACTTGGTCAACCATAGCGAGTATCTAGTGGCCAGCGGGATGCCGGGGGCTTTGCCCTACGTGCGCCTAGTCGGCCACAGCAGCGAGTAGCCCATGGCCGTTCTCCCCTCCATCCTCCGGTTTGCCGGGGTAATTCTCCTTTCTACTACCCTATCACCGGTTCAAGCAGATTCAGCCGATACCGCGCCTGGTCACTGGTTGAAACGAATGGTAGAGGCCCGTCATGCGGTAAGCTACGAAGGGGACTTTGTCTACCTCCATGATGGGCGGGTCTCTACCATGCACATTGCTCGCCAAGCAGATAGCAAGGGAGATCGGGAGCGACTGACCTCCTTGGACGGCCCCCGACGAGAAGTGGTTCGCGACCAAGGACGGGTCATCTGTGTGCTTCCTCGTAATCAAGAATTAATCGCTGATAGCCCTGATCCCGTGGGTAACTGGCAGGACAGCTTGCTACAACGGTTGGATGATCTCGTTACTTACTACGATGTCTTGCTAGGGGGACGGGATCGGGTTGCTGAGCGGGAGGCTCAGTTGCTACGCATTGTCCCTAAAGATCACCTACGTTATGGCTACCGCCTGTGGATAGACACGGCATCTGGTCTATTGGTCAAATCCGAACTTCTCGGAGAACAGGGACGGTTGTTGGAACAAGTAGTGTTTATCCGGCTACAAACCGTTGATCAGGTACCTGTGGCGCATTTAGAACCGAGTAACCGTCGTATGGTTGAACACCCTGCTGCTCGCTCAGAGTTAACTCCCCATACCGGGGAAGAGCGCTGGAAGGCGGATCATTTGCCTGCGGGATTTCGCTTGGAAGAACAAAAATATCAGGCTATCTCCAAGGAAGGCCCTAGTGTTGATCATCTAGTATTCAGCGATGGTCTAGCCACTGTTTCTGTATTTGTGGAGCATAGTCCATCCCCCCACGATGGCTTAGAAGGGCTCTCCCGCCGGGGAGCCATCAACATTTTTGGCGTTCGTCACGGTGAGTGGTTAGTGACAGCGATGGGGGAAGTTCCTGAAGAAACTGTAAAGCTAATAGGGGAATCCATCAGTGGACATGATTGAAGAGATTGGGTTAGTGGTGGGGATAGAGGGTACTTCGGCCTTCATTCAGACGGAGGCTCGTCATGCCTGCGGTGCTTGTAATGCCCAACAAAGCTGCGGCACTAGTCAATTGGGTGCGGTTTTGGGGCAGCGGCGTAATGTAATACGTGCTCTGAACAAGGCTGGTGCTAGGCCGGGTGAACAGGTCGTCGTGGGTATCCAACCACAGGTCCTACTCCGTAGCTCTGCTGCAGTATACCTTGCTCCAGTGATGGCTTTAGTTATGGGGGCAGGATTAGGTACGGAGCTTGGCCAGTGGTTTGATTTTTCAGGAGACCTCCCTGCTGTCGCCGTAGGTATGACTAGCCTAGCGTTAGCGTTATTCTGGCTACGTTCTTTCAACCGCCGCATTGCCAGAAACCCTCAATACCAGCCTGTAGTTCTGCGTACCTTGGCTACTGGCTACATTCCCATTCACCCTGCCTAGCGGCTAATCCCGCTTAAATTAGTCATTTCACCAGTGAACTAGTTGCTCTCCAACTTGATCCGGGAGTTCTTTCTATGGCGTTCTTGATTCGCATCGTCGTTGTTGCTTTGTTATGGTCTGCCAGCATTACTCAAGCTCGGGATCTGCCTGATTTCACTCGGCTAGTGGAAGAAACGGGTCCAAGCGTAGTTAATATCAGCACTAGCCAAAAAGCCAAGTCCACCCGTCTTCACTCTCCCCATGGTCACAAAGGTCCAGCCATCCCCGATGATTTAGATAAGTTGTTTCGCCATTTCTTTGGTGAACATGGCGATGATGACAGTAATAGCAACGATGGAGAAAAGGGAAGTGATCGAGAAGCCCAGTCGTTAGGATCGGGTTTTATCATTTCTTCAGATGGTTACATTCTTACCAACTACCATGTAGTCAACGGGGCCGATGAAGTAATTGTGCGCCTTACTGACCGGCGAGAATTAGTTGCCAAAGTCGTAGGAGGAGATGAACGGAGTGATGTGGCGTTAGTAAAAATTGACGCTAAAGATTTACCAACCGTCCGCCTTGGAGATCCCACACGATTAAAAGTTGGTGAATGGGTATTGGCCATTGGTTCTCCTTTCGGCTTTGATCACTCGGCTACCGCTGGTATTGTCAGTGCCCTCGGGCGGAGTTTACCCAGTGAAAATTATGTTCCGTTTATTCAAACGGACGTGGCTATTAATCCCGGTAATTCTGGAGGACCGCTATTTAATCTAGCAGGGGAAGTGGTGGGAATCAATTCCCAGATTTATAGCCGTACCGGTGGATTTATGGGATTATCCTTTGCTATCCCTATTGACGTTGCTATGGATTCTGTGGAACAAATCAAAGGTAAGGGTTACGTCTCTCGGGGTTGGTTAGGAGTGCTAATTCAGGATGTTACCCGAGAATTGGCGGAATCCTTCGGTATGGAGCGACCCGAAGGCGCTTTAGTAGCTCGGATTCTACCCAATAGCCCAGCAACTAATACGGGCTTAGAAGTGGGGGATGTCATCGTTGAATTTAATGGCCGACGCATTAATCAATCTTCTACCCTTCCTCCCTTGGTGGGGCGTACTCCAGTGGGTTCTAGTGCCGACGTCAAAGTTCTGCGGGGGGGCCAAGAACGGGCATTGAAGATCAAGATTGGCGAATTGCCCAACGAAGACGAAGTCCGTCAAGTGACGGCGACTCCTCGAGCAACCAAAGAAACTTTATTGGGTATGGTCATTACCGATCCTACGGCAGAACAACGCAAGGGGGCAGAATTAAAAGAACAGGGAGGTGTGTTGGTGCAAGAAATTACCGAAGGGCCGGCACAGCGAGCTGGAGTTCGTCAGGGCGATATAATAATAATGCTCAATGGTGCTAAGGTGAAAGATGCTGCCCATCTTAAAACTTTAGTTAAAGACCTTCCTAGTGGTCGAACAGTTCCTCTGCTGGTACAGCGCAACGGTAGCCCACAATTTTTAGCGATTCGACCTTAGCGTTTTTGCAACGCTCCTTGGCTCCCCTTTCTGTAAAGGGGGAGCTTTCTTTGGAGGTTTTGTGCGTCACCTCGTCGTCTGTCTTGTTCTCGCCCTGCCGATGGCAGCAACAGCGGAACCCGTCCGCTATGTCACCGATACCCTCACTATTCCCCTACGCACTGGTGTTACCCTTCAACACAAGATAGTCAAAATGCTTTCCAGCGGTACTCCAGTAGAAGTGTTGGAGACCAATACAGAGAACAGTCGAGTCCGGGCGGGAAATACCGAAGGTTGGGTATTAACACGCTTTCTAGATAATGTTCCTAGCGCTCGTAATCGGGTAGATCAAGCAGAACAGAAAGCTGCAACACTGGAGCTAGAAAATATTCGCCTTAAAGGCGAAATTAAAACCCTATCCGATCAACGAGGGCAAATGGAAAATACTCAACAGCACCTAAAGGAAGATTCACAACGGTTGAAAGCAGAATTGGACAGTATTCGGCAGACAGCAGCCAGTGCTATTGATATTGATAACCAAAACCGCCAGCTCAAAGTTCGGCTTATTGAGCTAGAGCGCACCCTACAAACCGTGCGTCAAGAAAACCAGATGCTTAAAGACCGCACGGCCCGTGATTGGTTTATGACGGGCGCTTCGGTAGCATTGCTCGCCGTTCTCGTCAGCCTCATTGTTCCTAAAATAGTCCGCTGGCGACGCCGTTCTAGTTGGGACACACTGTAACCTGTTAATTTGGTTATCGAACGAATTTCCACAGTCCACCGAGGAATCCTCATGATGACGCTACGTCCCCTGTTGCTCGCTGCCACTGCATTCCACCTGATTATTGCTTCTCCCCTTACTCAAGGTGCCGATGGGCCGGTCGCTCCAGCGGCCGCTGCGTCAACGCCTTCACCAGAAGCGGTTCTGCAAAAAGGCTTCACTAGCCTGATGGCTTTTCTACAGCAGAACCGGCCAACCAGTGAGTTGGGTATTTTTCTGGAGCAGGAAATTGCCCCCCATTTTGATTTCGACTACATGGCGCAAACGGTAGCTGGCCCTTATTGGCGACAGATGAATGGAGAGCAGCAGAAACTATTCACCGCTAAATTTCGTCAGACCTTCTTTGAAGCCCTTACTCAGCGAATGGGTAACTTAGGGCGGCCTCAGGTTCAGTTTTATCCACCCCGTCCCAGTGCACGGGCAAACGAAGTCGTAGTCAGCGCTCGGGTTGCCCAACCCCAGGGAGTGGACGCCCTAATTGATTTTCGTTTCTATCGCGGTAAGGAAGGCTGGAAAGTGTTTGACGTGATGGCCAACGGCAGTAGCGCTTTACTGTTCTATCGCAGTCAACTTGCTGAACAAGTGCAGCGCCGTGGTTTAGCTGGGTTGATGCAATAGTCGTTCGGCGGGACCTGTCTCCTGGTCCCGCTTCCCATAGTAATCATTAAGTTTTTAAGATCTTATAAAGATCTTCTTATTATTATTAAGGAGGGGGGTATTTTGTGGATAAGTTTGTAATTTAATGTTTTTAAAGTATTATTTATCATTTTACCCTGTGGATAACTTGTGTATAAGTTGTGGATAAGTTGTGCATAACTTGCCCTCTTGTTCCTTTCGCTACCGTTCTCTTTAAGTTATCCACAGGTTATCCACAGGTTATCCACAGGTTATCCACAGGTTATCCACAG
>CAWUNB010000114.1:0-6800 GCA_963923745.1 uncultured Thiotrichales bacterium | reverse complement strand
CCTCTCTGGTCTCGTGGGCTCGGAGATGTGTATAAGAGACAGGCTTTGAATCTGCTCAAGGGTATGCACCTCATGCAGAACCGCGCCCCCGAGTGATAGTCCGTTTCCCACTGACCGCAGAAAACCTGTGGTCAGTGGCCTTACCTGGTTCTATTCTTCTTTGATATTAAATAACTCCCGCGCTGCGTTCAGCACTTCCGGACGGCCCTCAACGCAGGCTTGACGTAGCTGAATACAGGGGTGGTGAAGAAATTTATTTGTCAGCCCTCGGGCTAGTAGGCGCAAGACGTCCGCTGGATCTTTGCCCGCCGCCAACAGCCGCTTAGCCTTCTCCAACTCCACGTCCCGGATATGTTCGCTGTGCTCGCGGCAAGCACGGATTGTTTCCACCGCTCCCAGGGAGCGTAGCCAACCCATGAAAGAGGCTACCTGGACATCAATGATGTCCTCAGCCTGTTCTGCAGCCTCGCGACGGGAGCGCAGATTTTCTTGAATAACTTCCTGTAAATCATCCACGGTGTACAAATAGACATCGGGTAATTGGCCTACCTCACTTTCGATGTCTCGAGGAACCGCAATATCCACCATAAAAACTGGTTTGTGGCGACGAGCTTTTAAAGCCCGTTCCACCGTTCCCTTTCCCAGAATCGGTAATGGGCTGGCGGTAGAGGAAATTACAATATCAGCCTCCGCCAAATGACCAGGGATCTCACCGAGGGCAATGGCGTAGCCATTAAATTCCGCTGCCAGTAAGTGGGCCCGTTCCACGGTGCGGTTGGCAATGATCATGCGGCCAATGCGCTGTTCATGGAGATGGCGAGCCGTTAGTTCAATGGTTTCTCCCGCCCCAATAAGCAGGGCAGTACGTCCTTCTAAACTGGTAAAGATTTGCCGAGCTAGACTTACAGCGGCAAAAGCCACTGACACAGGGGAGCTGCCAATAGCTGTATCGGTGCGGACTTGCTTTGCCACTGAAAAAGTATGCTGAAACAAACGATCCAACAAAGTTCCAACGGTTCCGACTTTCCGCGCAATGGTATACGCCGCCTTCATCTGGCCAAGAATTTGCGGCTCTCCCAACACCAAGGAATCTAAGCCACTGGCTACCCGCAGGGCATGACGGACCGCTGCTTGACTGGGGTGGGCATAAATGTAGGGCGCTAATTCTTCTCCCTGCAAACCATGAAAATCCGCTAACCAGTTGATGACTTCTTCGCTGTCTGGGTTATCCATTCCCAAGTAAAGCTCAGTGCGATTACAGGTGGACAGAATGGCTGCTTCCCTAACGGGGGCTTGAGTTACTAAGCCATGAAGAGCTTCGGTCATTCGATCAGGACCAAAGGCTACTTTCTCCCGGATGTTCACTGGGGCAGTTTTGTGATTGATACCGAAGGCTAGGAGTGTCATGTAGGGGCAAATAGGTAGATTGATACCTGATCCTGCGGGAAACCGAGGGAGGAAAACAAGGGATCAGACTTGACCCCAAGCGGCCCACAGGGGATCCATCTCTAGCCGCTGGGACGAGTAACGATCCCCAGGTGGGCGGGCCAGCCCTCGTTCTAGTTGGCTATGTAGGTGGCGAAAGCCACTGGTAGCCAGTAAATGTAGTACCCAACTCAACCGTTCCATGGGATGGAGTTTAGTCCACAGTCCAATCACCTTGGGGGGAAACCAGCGGTCAGAGAATGTAACGGCTAGGGTACCACCTGGAACCAGTACCCGCCGCACTTCAGCCAACACTGCAAGAGGTTGTAGCAAATACTCGAGAGAGGCAGTACACACCACCGCTGTGAAATAGCCATCAGCAAAGGGTAGGTGGGGATTTTCGTTTAAATCCTGAACTTGCCACCCTTGGAGTTGGGGGTTGTCGGCCAGCTCTACTTCGTTCATCCCCAGACCGATGACCGATGGATGGGATAAATGGGAACGCCAGCCTGCCATAAGGTCCAGTATTTTTCCGTCGCTGGGCACCAGTGCCTGGTAAAGGGCTTGGACTCGGCTACTACACACCTCGTCTAGGTGCAGAAGACGACGAGGAGTAGCATAAAAAATCCCATCGGGATGGTCATCTAGTCGTTGCCAGGATCCCAATTCAGCAAAGTCAATGGTTTTTCCTGCCAGGGGTTGCTCTAACCCAGCCCAGGGCAGCAAATCCAAGGGACGACCTAATCCTCGAGAATTTCCTTCTAGGGAAGTTTCATCCCCAATTAACCACTGTACCGTTTGGTTTGCCAGAGGATGGCTAAAATCCACAGTAAAAGTTTCTGCTGTGACTTCCACCACGCGAAAAACTGGACCAGCTGTTCGCACTCCATGGAGCACCTTGGCTGGATAGAACCGCCCTAGTCGAGGTCGATCTAGCCCGAAGGCATGAATGGGTAAAATTTGGGGTTGACCGGCGATGGGATCAGGTAGGGAAGGCGGACGGTGAGGCGCGTCGGGATCGAGCCACAGGTAGTGCCGATGATGTCCCAAAGGGGAGGCGTAGTGGAGTTCAAGACGAGCAGCCATTGTTCCTAGTCTCGGGGTCGGTCCAATCGTGAGTATAGGTGGATCGGGCCTTTCCATCGAGCACGCTCCCTGTCCCGGGCACAGCACGGATAAGGGGATTATTGAGCCTTCAGCCTACCCCAATCCAGGACGATGAGTAGTACATCTGTTTCCTGGCGTATTGTTGGAGGGAAAGGAGCAAAGGGAGAAGCTCTTCTTACGATACGCTGGGCGATTTGATCTAAATCGGGATATCCCGATGACTGGCGGACAAGAATATCTCGAACTACTCCGCTGGCTTCTAAGGTTACTTCCATCACGAGTCGTCCATAGTATTTATCTTTTGGAAATGACCAATTATCTGTCTCCTGCAATACCTTTTTTCGCCAGGTATCGAGATAAAAGGCGTATTTGTAGTCTTGCGTGCGGGAGCTGATAGCCTTGCGCCGTTCCCCCTGGGGGAGGGGAGGAAGCAGAGGGGTTGTGGTTAGACTACTGGTTACTAGTTGGTCGGCACTGGGTAGTTTGTTTTGTTGTTGAGGTTTAACCGATTTTATCGGAGGAGGGGAGGAGGCAACAGGATGGCGGACCCCCTGTTTAGCCGGAGGAACAATCTTTGTGGCTGGTAACTCCGGCAGGTGGAGCACTTCAGGCTCAGGTAATTCAGGGACTGAGGACACTTCAGGCGTAGGTAATTCAACCACGGGAGAAGCTTCGGGAGTTGGTAGCTCAGGAATCGGAGGAGGGGGGGGATCGGGTGGTATTAAGACAACAGCTAGCTCGGGATAGCTGGGATATTGGGGGAAAGTTAGCCATCCAATAGGCGGCGCTGTCAGTAAAGCAAAGTGAACGATAAGGGCCCCTGACAGCGCCAGCAGTGGACAGGCCCGCTGGGAGAGTGCATTCCCCCGGGAGCCAACTGGCAGATAAACGTTCAAGAGACCCGCCGTTTCTCGACAAGGTAGGCCAATATCCGATCTAATAATTGCCCCGCGATATCGAGACCGTAGAGGCGATCTAGTTCTCGAATACAAGTCGGACTAGTGACGTTGATCTCAGTACACCATGGGCCGATGACATCCAATCCGACGAAAAATAACCCCCTGCGCCGTAGTTCTGGCCCGATCTGTTGACAGATCCAACGGTCCCGTTCGGTCAATGCCACTCCTTTCCCGGTTCCCCCCGCTGCTAAGTTGGCTCGAGTCTCCCCTGGCGGAGGAATACGTGCCAAAGCGTAGGGCACAGGCTCACCGTCTATCAACAAGATGCGCTTATCCCCTGCTGTTACCTCCGGTACGTAGCGCTGAGCCATAAAAAACCGGCGCCCCAACTGGCTCAGAGTCTCTAATACGACAGAGATATTAGGATCCTCTTGACGAAGGCGGAATACCGAAGCGCCCCCCATAGCATCCAGGGGTTTAACAATAATGTCCCCCTGGTCAGCCAAGAAAGCCTTAACTTGGGCGCTTTGGCGAGTTACCAAGGTGGGGGGACAGCACTGGGGGAACCAAGCAGTGAAGAGTTTTTCGTTAGCATCCCGCAATGATTGGGGGCGATTCACCACTAGGGTGCCCCGCGCTTCTGCTAGTTCCAATAGGTGAGTGGTGTAGAGATACTCGGTGTCAAAAGGTGGGTCTTTGCGCATCAACACCACATCCAGCTCATCCAAGGGCAAAGTTACTTCTCTGTCGAAGGTGAACCAACCATTGGAGTCATCTTTGACTGTAAGCCGCTGGCAAGTAGCGTGGGTACGGCCATCCTGGCACCATAAATGACCGGGTTCCATGTAATATAGCGGCCACCCCCGGGCCTGGGCTGCTAATAGCATGGCAAAGCTAGAATCCTTGGCGATTTTAATGGTGCTGATGGGATCCATTACGATGCCAAGGCGAGGAAGCATGGGAGAGTTCCTATGGAGGATGGGGGGATTAGAACTAGCGAAGAGTTAACTTGTGTTCAGCCAGTTCTCGAGCAGCAGCCACTAAGGCTAAGCGGGCAATAACACCGTAAGCATAGAATCGGTTGGGACCACAGTCAGGATCACCGTCTTGTTTTGGAGTAATACAGGAATCGGCAAAAGACAGGGGCTCAAAATGCATTCCAGGGGCATTAAGGTTTTCATCCACTCCCCGTCCAGTGTGAACTCGGTAAAACCCTCCTACTACAAAGCGGTCCATCATATACACCACCGGTTCAGCCACCGCTTCTCCCCAGCTCTCAAAACTGTAAACTCCTTCCTGGATAATCACCCGAGAAACATCAACCCCCCCCTTGGTGGTGGCCATACGGGTTCGCTGTTTGCGATTCAACTCCCGAATTTCTTCCGCTGAACGTACTGTCATCACCCCCATCCCGTAAGTTCCCCGATCAGCCTTGAGAATGACGAAAGGTTTGTGGGTTAAGCCGTACTCAGCATATTTGCGGCCAATAGCTCCCAGCAGAGCCGCAACACTGTCCGCCAAGCAAGACTCTCCTCCTCGACTCATAAAATCCACTGCACCACAGTCTGTGAATAAAGGATCGATGACCCATGGATCGATACCCACCATCCGGGCAAATTCCATAACAACTTGGCGGTATTCCGCGAAGTGATCCGATTTTAGGCGGTTTGACCACCCCAAACCGAGGGGCGGGATCACTGGCTGTTCCAGGTCTTCCAGGATAGCAGGTCGGCCAGCAGCTAAATCGTTATTGAGCAGGATGAGGCAAGGCTGAAAGCCTTCTACTCCAATTTTATTTCCATTTCTTTTAAGTGGTTCTAACAGGGCACTTTGACCTCCCGGCAAAGAAATCTCCTGGGGGGAGGTTAATTCTTCAATAAGGGAACCTAAACGAACAGAGAATCCAGCCTTTAGTAGAATATCCCGTAAAGTAACCACACTTTGTAGGTAAAATAAATTACGGGTATGACTTTCTGGAACAATCAAGATATGGCGGGTAGTGGGTTGAATCTGCTCGATAGCGTACTGCACCGCCTGGATGCACAAAGGAAGTAGAGCCGGATTAAGATTATTAAAACCTGCAGGAAAAAGATTGGTATCTACGGGGGCCAGTTTAAATCCGGCATTACGTAGGTCTACTGAGGCGTAAAACGGCGCGGGCGTTTCCTGCCACTGGCGGCGTAACCATCCTTCAATAGTGGTTTGGTGTTCCAGTAATCGGCGCTCTAAATCTAACAAAGGGCCCTTAGGCGCTGTTGCCAGCCGAGGAACCGGACTTAAAAGAGGGGAATTCATGGGCATGGATTGGGCGGGCATGGTGCCATGGTAACATAGGGATCTGGCTAGGGTTCCGTGACCCGTGTCACGGCGTTGCGTATATTACGACGACAGCCATTTGCTAATTAAGGAGTGATACATGGCACATATCCTGATTGTGGACGATTCTCTTCCAGAGGTTCAGGCTCTGCAGGAAATTTTAATCAACTACGGTCATCAAATATCCACAGCAAATAGCGGAGAACAGGCACTGGCTCAGATTCAGCAACATCGTCCTGATTTGGTGCTTATGGACATTGTTATGCCGGGGATGAATGGCTTCCAGGCAACCCGCCGCATTAATCGCGATCCTGCTACATCGGCTATCCCCGTCATTATGGTGACGACTAAAGACCAGGAAACCGATCGAATATGGGGACTACGTCAGGGAGCACGGGACTTCATTACTAAGCCAGTGGATGAACAGGAGCTTTTGACTAAAATTACCTTTCTTCTAAAAGGTTAATTGCATGCCCCATAGCGAACCTTTTGCACTGCTCCAATCTCTGGAACAAGCTGTTCTCCAGGGAGGGCTGCCGGTTGTTCCGGTGTCTGCTTCCGCCCGTTGGCTGGGCATCGGTTTTCGTTTGGGAACTCATCACTTTCTTGCTCCCCTCGGTGAAGTTCGGGAAGTGTTACTCTGCCCTCCCCTGACCCGTATTCCAGGCACTAAACCTTGGGTAAAAGGTCTAGGGAATGTCCGGGGACAATTAGTGCCGGTTGTGGATTTGGGAACATTTTTTCAGGGAGTGCCGGTACAGCAGACTCGTACTAGCCGCTTAATTGGAGTAAACCACCCAGAGCTAACAATGGGTTTGCTAGTGGATGCCGTAGTCGGGCGTCAGTCCTTTTTTCAGCAGGACCAACTAGCACCTCCTGCTGCTACCGGAGTCCTAGCTGACTGCCTCCAGGGCAGTTTTCATCGTGGAGAACGGGAGTGGGGGATTCTTAGCCTCCACGGGCTGTTGCGACATCCCGCCTTTCTTCAGGTTGCTGCTTGAACTCGGGAACTTCACAGGAAACGCCATGACAGAACCCGCCAAACAGGGCAAA
>CAWUNB010000113.1:0-6860 GCA_963923745.1 uncultured Thiotrichales bacterium | reverse complement strand
AAGCTTAATCCTAATCAGCGGGATGATCCCTATCTACGTGGCGTGCGGGAACTACTATCAGGCCATGTCCTGGGTTCTCCCCGAGGGTATCCGGTATTTTTGCAGCGTTGGACCCGCATGGGACAAACTCGGGACATGCGCTTAGAGCAATTATTGCTGTTGGGGGAACCCGAAGCGGTAGTCGCAGTCGTCAATGCTCCTGGTTTGACCAGTGAGTTAGCTCGGCGGGCATGGTGGGCCATGCCGGTGGTGGATAATGCTCGACGCATGTTGGAACGAGATTGTGTAGCCGAAGGGGCGATGGGTACCGTGCTAGCGGAATACCTGGCTGACCATTTGCCCTTCGAAGAGGAACCGGCCCTGATGGTGGAATCAGTGCGCTTAATGCTTCGTCCAGGACTGCTTTCTGCTGAACGGCGGCTACGGTTATGGCAAGCGGGACGGCGACGGGCCGCTTATTTGCTGGGTTTCCTCCAAGCTCTACCTGACAATTTGCCAGAACCCCTAAGAGAAAGAGAGGATTGGGCGGCGTTGGAACCACGGATACAGTCTTTAGTGGTATCGGGTAATCCCTACGGAATTTGCTTGGCTAAAGTCTTAACGGGACCTGGCCAAACTTGGTTGAAGGTTGCAGAAGAAATACTGCGACGTGCTCCCAATCAAGACGTAGTTAACAGCTGGCTAGACACAGTAGCGAATTATTTTTCGCTGCTACGCCCTCAATTGCCGGAAGAAGAATTAGTTACCCTATTGGCCGAATCTGAGCGATTGTGGTCGACCCCAGAAACGGTAGAGGTTGTCGCTGGATTGACAGAACTACGGGCCACCGTGCCTGAATTGGCAGAGGAAGTGCGGGCTATGTTGTGTTTAGCCCGCTTGAGTTATGCCGTAGTGCGACCCATTTTCTCCCGAACCACCGCTATTGGGACACTAATGCAGCGGAAACTGGAACCGGTGACCCGCTTGCTGATGGAGCAATTAGCTGTTTTACGGCGGGGACAGCGTAATTAGTAGGAGGAATTTTAGTGTTTCAACGGCTCACCACTGGATAACGCAGAACAAGTGAGCTGTCTTCCTGCTAAATAATTTTTCTGGGCAACTGCCAGGTCTTTAACTTTGGCTTCTTCTGGCACTTCGCCGATTTCGCCAGCGATAGAGAGGGTGATAACTTCTTCAACTGCTTCTACTGCCGCCAATGTTTGCAGCGATATAGGCAGTCCTACTACACCAAATATTGCGCTATACAGTACAACATGGGCAGCTACCCAATCAGAAAAGAAATCTCGTACCGTTCTGACCCCGGTAAACGGCACCACAATAAATTCCCCAGAAGGAACGCCTATTGAGCATAGGGCTAGGCCGTAATCAATGGGGGGGGTGATAATACCTTCTTCTGCTGCTCGATCGACAAAACCCAACCAACCTTGGGATATATTGATAGCCATTCTGTCTAAGGCAATACCTGCACCGTCTGTCCTACCAGCGATTAAGTAAGCGCCGATATTCAGCGGTTCACTAATCCAGGTGACAGCGAAATTGCGTGCCCCCTGAGTAACCGCTGGTGGTAACGTCGGTAAGCTATCAGATACGCCAGTTAACGTAGAAGAAACGCTTTCGTTAAACGAAGCCATGCTCTTATTAAACGAATCTAGCCATGAGTCTTCGGCTTTCGTGGTAAACGATAGGACCATCAGCAAAGGGCCAATGACTAAATTTTTTACTATGCCGGCGGTGTTCATCATAGTTAGACCGTTGTGGTATCAGAACTAGTATTCTACCCTCAAAGAAAGTTTGTTGAAATTGCGATCTACTTAAAAACAACAAGGTAAGTAATGATGAATTCTCCCCAACCCACCCTTTTTGTTCCTCATGGTGCACCGACCTTTGCCTTGCGCCCTGGTGCAGCTGGAGCCGCCGTGGAACAGATAGCCAAAATGCTGCCCTACCCCCGTGGGGTAGTGGTGATTAGCCCCCATTGGGATACGCCACAACCGATAGTGGGTACGGGAAATCAACATGAAACAATTCACGATTTTTGGGGATTTTCTGAGGAGCTGTACGACATTCACTATCCAGCGATCGGTTATCCCGAAGGAGCGGAAGAGATAGCCAAAGCAATTGAAACGGCTGGATTTTCTGTAATTCGAGATAACCAGCGTGGGCTTGATCACGGCGCTTGGGTCCCGCTGCGCTTCATGTATCCAAAGGGCGACGTTCCCATCATTCCCCTATCTCTGCAAAGTCATACAGGCCCTGACGGTGCCTACCAGCTAGGACAGGCCCTAGCACCGGTGACCGAACGAGGATTCATGATCGTGGCTACCGGCAGCATTACCCATAATTTGCGAGATTACCAATATGCCTGGCAAACTGACGGACGGACACCTGCTTATGTGAAACCTTTTGCTGACTGGATTGCCCAGCGAGTAGCAGAAAACGATATTCCCGCACTGCTAGATTACTTGCACCAGGCACCCTCGGCTAACCAAGCCCATCCAACCGAAGAGCACCTCTTACCACTTTTTGTTGCCCTAGGAGCCGCTGGCCCGAAGCGAAGAGGGAAGCGTGTCTATGCCGGTATCGACGATTTTGTGATTGCAATGGACGCCTACATATTTCAGCCAGTTGATTGATTAACCGACTCGCTATTCAAATAAAAGTTACATCCACTTGGAACAATCGCTCAACTTCCTTAATACGCCGTTTGTCTACTAAAAATAGAATAACGTGATCTTCTGATTGCAGCACCGTATCATGATGGGCCATAAGCACTTCATCTCCTCGCACAATAGCCGCAATAGTCGTACCGCGAGGTAAACGTATATCTTCCACCATTCGTCCTACTACGCGAGATTCCTTGCTATCGCCGTGAGCAATAGCCTCAATAGCTTCAGCAGCCCCTCGCCGTAAACTATGAACAACTGCCACATCACCGCGACGTACATGGGTGAGTAAGCTACCAATGGTAACTTGTTGGGGGGAAATAGCGACATCGATAATACCGCTAGATTCTACAAGATCTACATAAGCAGTACGGTTAATAAGGGCCATTACTTTCCGAGCCCCCAAACGTTTAGCTAACATAGCGGAAAGAATATTAGCTTCATCATCATTAGTTAGTGCACAAAACACATCGGTATTCTCAATTCCTTCCTGTAATAATAAAGCTTCATCTGCTGCATCCCCCATTAAAACAACAGTTTTGTCTAATTCTTGGGCTAATTGTTCACAATGGCGAGAATTATGATCAATAAGGCGAATTTGGTAACGACTTTCTAAATTTTTGGCTAAACGACGACCAATATTACCACCTCCTGCAATAAGTAAACGGCGGTAAGGTTTATCTAAGCGACGTAATTCGCCCATTACTGCTCGAATGTGGCGTCGTGCCGCTAGAAAAAAAACTTCATCATCAGCTTCTATAACCGTATTACCACGGGGTGTGATAGCTTTACCTCGGCGGAAAATAGCAGCAACCCGAGTATCAATACCGGGAGTGTGATCCCGTAAAGTGCGTAGCTCATGACCCACCAGAGGCCCCCCGTAATAGGCCCGCAGACCGACTAATTGAACTTTGCCGCCGGCAAAATCCAGTACCTGAAGGGAACCTGGATATTCGATAAGGCGCTGTACATAATCCGTTACCAATCCTTCTGGACTAATCAGTAAATCGATAGGTAACGCATCAGGGCTAAATAGATCGCTGTGGCTAAGGTATTCACTAGCCCGTACTCTGGCAATTTTAGTGGGAACTCGATATAGGGTAGAGGCTACCTGGCAAGCCACCATATTGGTTTCATCGGAATTAGTCACCGCCAAAATAATATCCGCGTCTTCAGCACCGGCTTGGGCAAGTACACTGGGATGGGAGGCGTGACCCATAACGGTACGGATATCAATCCGGTCCCGTAATTCTTGTAATTTGCGGCCATCGCTGTCTACCACGGTAATATCATTAGCTTCACTGGCTAAATTTTCTGCTACGGAAGAACCTACCTGACCCGCTCCCAGAATAATGATATTCACGATTTCTATCCTCAGCCTTTTTGCCGTGGCTCAATACCCAAAGCCCGGAGTTTACGGTAAAGATGGGTACGCTCCATGCCAGTTTGTTTTGCCAAGCGTGCCACACTACCAGCACACAAGTGCAGATGATGCTCTAGATAAGTTTTTTCGAATTGATCCCGCGCATCCCGTAAAGATAAGTCTAGCCAACCGGCTTCACTGGGTTCAGGGGCTGCAGTGGTAGGGCGGCGAGGAGGTGCTCCCAAAGCCATTTCCGCTTCATCTAATTCTACTTCTGGCCCCGATCCCAAAATTAGCAGTCGCTGCACCAGATTTTTTAATTCCCGTACATTACCGGGCCAGGGGTGATTACGTAGGCGATTCTGGGCACCAACGCTAAAACCTCGGTAGGGTAAATTTTCCTGACTGACAAATAAATTGACGTAATAATTTAGTAATTCAGGGACATCCTCACAATGTTCCCGCAGAGAAGGCAGATGGACGGGTACGACATTAAGCAAGTAATACAAATCTTCTCGAAAATGACCAATTCGGACTTCCTGTTCTAAATCATGATGGGTGGCGGCAACAACCCGCACATTGACTTTCACTGGGTCGGTTCCCCCGACCCGCAAAAAAGAACGACTCTCTAGAGCTGAGAGCAATCGTCCTTGAGTGGCCAGGTCCATATCAGCAATATCATTGAGAAACAGAATCCCGCCACTAGCTTGTTCTATATGACCATAATAAATACGCTCCCCTTCCTCAGAGCCAAATAGTTCCACCGCTGCATTTTCTCGCACAACTCCCGCTACTGCCACGTCCACAAAGGGTCCAGCACGACGAGCGCTATTACTGTGGAGAAAACGGGCAAAAACTTCCTTACCACTACCCGGTTCACCATTGATGAGTACAGAAGTATCGTGACTGGCAATGCGCCGTACTTGTTCCCGGAGGTGGACCATCAATGGGCTGCGACCCACAGGTTCTGCCACTGTAGCTGCGTGGCGTTTCAATCCTTGGTTTTCCCGTTGGAGACGAGCGGCTTCCAGAGCTCGCTCGACTGTGAGGAGCAACTTAGCCATGGAGAGAGGCTTTTCCAGGAAATCATAGGCTCCAGAGCGGGTAGCTTCCACGGCTGTCTCTACCGTGCCATGGCCCGACATCATGATCACTGGATTTTTCAATCCCCCCTCATCGGACCATTCCTTGAGCAGGGTGATACCGTCCACATCCGGCATCCAAATATCCAACAACACAAGATCGGGCCGTCGTTCCCGTCGTTTCTCCCGGGCTTGAGTGCCATTTTCTGCTACCCCTACTTCGTAGCCTTCATCCTGGAGAATTTCCTTAACCAGGGCGCGAATATCCGGTTCATCATCCACCACCAGAATATAAGGGCCAGTTACATGGGCTAAGTCAGGCGTCATGGGGAGTTCCTGTTTCGATAATCGGCAAGCGAACTAGGATAGCGGCACCGCCCTCTGGAGGATTCTCCGCCCAAATCCAACCACCGTGTTCTTCAACAATGCGTTTAACGATGGCTAATCCTAGTCCCGTCCCTTTCGGTTTAGTGGTGACGTAGGGCTCAAACAAATGGCTCATGATGTTTTCTGGAATCCCCGGACCACTGTCTTCTACCCGCACCTCAGCACACCGGCAGGTGTCTGAGAGTACAGAGCGGGTACGTACTGTAATACGGGGTTGATCCTGACCGGCATTAGCCTCCAGAGCATTTTTTAGCAAATTATGGAGAAGTTGACGGAAGCGCCCAGGATCGACTTCCACACAGGGGATCTCCTTCCCCAAATCCAGGGTGATCAACGGCCCGCCATCGTGGCCCCGGTAAAGATCCATCACTTCGTTGATGAGGTTATTAAGTAATAAAGGCCGGGGTTCTAATTTTGGAGCTCGGGCATACTCAGAGAAGGCCTTAACCATTTCCTTCATGACTTCCACTTGCTGGATGATGGTATGGGTGAGGCGATCTAGCATTTCGGCGTCTTCTGCTTCCATGCGGCGTAAATATTTGTGACGGAGCCGTTCGGCGGACAGCTGAATAGGAGTGAGGGGATTTTTAATCTCATGGGCCAAGCGACGAGCAACTTCACCCCAGGCAGCATCTCGTTGTGCTTGCATCAGGGTGGTCACATCGTCCACCACCACCACCTGGCCATGTTCAATACCGGCAATTTCCGGGAGGATGGCCCCATGGCACATCAACACCTGGCGACCGGCACCGGGCCGTAACAACGTTACTTCTTGCCGCCAGTCGGTAGCATTGAGGTGAGCATCCAATACTTCCACTAAAGGTCGCAGGTGGGGATGATCGGCAACTAGTTGATCTAAAAGATATTCCCGCCCCTGTTCTAAGTCGATGCCCAGGATGGATCCCGCTGCCCGGTTGGCACTGCGTAGATGGCGGCGAGAGTCCAGCGTCGTTACTCCGGAAGAGAGGTGAGCTAACACGGTTTCCAGGTAGGCTCGGTGTTTCTCTACCTGTTCCCTGCTGCGCTGAGCGGTATCCCGGGCTAGGGCGATTTTCTGAATCATGTCATTGAAAGACGTGACCAATAGCCCTAGCTCATCGGCCCCCGGTGCCGGGAGGCGTACATCATAATCTCCTGCGGCCACCGCTCGAGTTGCCCGAGCTAGGCTAGATACAGGAGCAACCAGTCGACGGGCAGAGAAAAAAGCGGCCCACACGGCTGACAACAGGCTCAACAGCAGCACCAACGCCAGGGTAAAGGAATAGCCCAATTTCAAGTGCTTACGCAGGTAGAACAGCTCCTGGTACTGATCGTGGGCCTCCTGAATGCTGTTGGTCAGGGCGCTCAAACGTTCATTGATGGGAA
>CAWUNB010000112.1:0-6862 GCA_963923745.1 uncultured Thiotrichales bacterium | reverse complement strand
TTGCTATTGATATGCTATTTATTGAACAAACTCGGGGGGGAGGTAGTGCTGACCAAGAGTTTGCCCAGGCAATAAAACACAGCGGTAACGTAGTTCTTCCATTTGCCCTATTGACTTCAGCCGATTTAACTCCACAACCGTTGCTACCCATTGTGGAAAATAATGCTTATATGCGCTATCGAAATTTAGCGGCTAGTCGCATATTTCAACCTCAGCAGCTATTGCTGCCCATTGCTGAATTCGCTAATTTTGCTGCAGGGTTAGGACATGTAACCGCTCGGCCTAGCCCAGACGGGGCAATTCGCTATGACTGCCCAGTTATCTTGTTCGAAGAAGAGCTTTATCCATCATTAGCGTTACGCTTAGTTGCTTTGATTAATAAGCAACCCTGGTCTTCTGTCGAAGTTGATTTACAACAAGGTATCTATTTAGGTAAATATCACCTTCCGTTGGATGAATTAGGACGCCAATGGGTGAACTACTATGGCCCCACTGGTACTTTTCCCATCTATTCCCTCGATGATTTTTTACAAGGAAAACTAAAGCAGGATGTTTTTTATAATCATACCGTCTTAATAGGTAGCAGCGTCCTTGGTAATAGTGATCGCTATCCCTCTCCTTTTGATCCAACCCTACTAGGGGTGGAGCGATTGGCAACAGTGGCGGACAATTTATTGACTCAGCGTTGGTTGTCGCGTCCCCCATGGGCAACACCGCTGGAAGTCTTCCTCATTATTTTATTTCCTATTATTTCAATACTTTTAATCCGCCGAGTTCGAATTTCTTTGGCACTTAGTGTGCTGATTGGCTTAGCAGCATTGCTTTTGATAGGAGCACAATTATTATTCACTTATGCTGGTTATTTTTTTTCAACACTATTTCCTTTTTTCGCTTTACTACTAGCAACGGGACTTAGTTTAGGATTGCGTGCCCGTATTGATGAATCTTCCCGTCGAAAAGCAGAGCATTTGTTAGCGATTAGTGAAGAGCGCTACGCCTTATCAGCCCGTGGTGCAAATGATGGTTTATGGGATTGGGATATTTTAAAAGATCAAGCATTTTTTTCAAAACGCTGGTTTGAGTTAATGATGGATGAAAAAGTTGAAACTTATGCTAATTGTAATTCAACAATATTTCCTTGGTCTTTTTGGTTAGATCAATTGCCTGATTTAGAAAGAAAACGTTTTGAGCGGGAAGTAAAAAATCATCTACAAGGAGAGTCTCGACAATTTTATCATACATTTACTTTAGGACAAGGAAAAATACAGCGCTGGCTTTTGGCAAGAGGGGTTGCTATTCGACAAACAGACCAAGCAGTACGAATGGCGGGATCTTTAACAGATATAACAACTCAAAAACAACTAGAACAGCAAGTTTCTTTTAATGCCTTACATGATCGTCACACTGGATTAGCAAATCGTTCTTTGTTTTTAGCACAATTACAGCAAATTATTAGTCGCGATGGGACTCAATCTATACCAGAGGTAGTAATTATTTTAATTGATATTGATCGTTTCCGAAATATCAATGAAAAATATGGTGATAGTATCGGCAATATATTATTAAACGAAGTAGCGTGTCGGCTGCGGGAGTTAGAACATACCGGATGTTTGATCGCTCGGTTGGGAGGTGATCTATTTGGTATCGCTTGTTTGGCTCCAGTAACTAATACATTGGTTCAGCAGGTACGTGAATCTCTTAATGAGCCATTTTTATTAGAAAATAATACGACCCAAGTACCAATGACCATTGCTGTGGCTCACACCAGTCAGGGATTAATTACGGTAGAGGATTTGTTTAATGCCGTTCATTTGGCTTTGCTTAATGGCAAACAACAATCTCCAGGACAAATTCATAATTTTGATCCAGCAGAGCAAGCCCAAGAAAATCGCCGCTGGTGGCTTAAAGAACAATTAGATCGAGCAATAACGGCGGGAGATCAATTTAAATTATTTTATCAACCACTGGTTCGCCTATCTGATCGTCAATTAGTGGGGTTTGAGGCATTAATTCGCTGGTATCATCCTGAACAGGGATTAATTTCTCCGGGTGAGTTTATTCCTTTCGCGGAAGAAGGTGGCCAAATTATTGAAATCGGTCGCTGGACTTTATATGAATCTTGTAGACAACTTAAACGATGGGATAAATTAGGCTTTCAGGGTGAAATCGCAGTTAACCTGTCAGGTCGACAATTTTCCCATACCGATTTAGAAGCAGAAGCACAGCAAATGCTTGCCATTCTTGATCCATTACCTGCCAGCCGAATAAAATTAGAAATTACTGAGAGTATGTCCATGGCCCAACCGGAGCATACCATCAAAATTTTGGAAAAATTGGTTGAAATGGGGTTCAAAATAGCAATTGATGATTTTGGTACCGGCTATTCTTCATTAGCTTATCTACATCGATTTCCATTCGATGTATTGAAAATTGATCGTAGCTTTGTAGTTCGGTTAGGGGTCGGACGTGAAGCACGGGAAGTAGTACGAACTATTATTAGTTTAGCAACAGCCCTTGATAAAATTACCTTGGCTGAAGGAATTGAAGATGAATTTCAAGCACAGCAGTTAATTGAGCTAGGTGTCCATATCGGCCAAGGTTGGTTGTTCGATAAAGCCCTTCCTGTAGAAGATGCAACAGCGCGAATTGTGAGTTCGAACTAGTTTGAGATCAAATTTTCTCACTACCCCAAATCCCCCGTTTGTGGTGAAAATAGGCGACACTACGACTACGGGGCCAGGACTAGTAGGATGCTTGCCCGCACTCCCCTGGACGAAACGTCACCCCTCTCTGATCGGGAGCCCACCATGGTCCGTCGCAACACTTTTCGGCCCCTCCTTCACTTTCTTGCTCTGGGCTTGTTTGCGAGTTTCGCTTCCTGGCCAGTAACTGCTGCACCTACCTTTCCGGAGGCTGGGGCCCCTCGTCAAGAACTTGCCCAAACTCCCCTCGCCCTCCCAGATGAAGATTTTTCTTCCCTGGGGGAGCCGGGCTATGACCAGCGAAGCATTGTGGAAGAAGCGTCAGATTTTTTGGGAGAGGCTAGCGCTTGCCTAGGAAGCGCTATCGAGAAGGCGTTTCGAGATCACGGCCATCCCGATGGTTATATCAAAGGGCAGGAGGTTTCTGCGGCTTTAACTTTGGGTCTACGTTATGGTGATGGCGGGCTGTCTATTCGAGGACGGGAGGTGGGACGTGTTCACTGGCAGGGACCCTCCTTCGGCTGGGATGGGGGGCTGAGTGCATCTAAGGTTTTCATCCTCATCTACAACCTACGCAATCCCAATGGCCTATTCCGTCGCTTTCCTGGAATGGAGGGGGGGTTCTACTACGGTCCCGGTATGAGTATGACCTATCTCCAAGCTGACGATATCGTCATCGTTCCTATCCGTATGGGGCTAGGCGTCAAATCAGGGGCCAACATCGGCTATCTGCATTTCACTCGCATCGCTTCTTGGAACCCTTTCTAGGATTCCCCTTCCCTACCTGCGGAGAATCGTCAATGCGTATTGGCACCCCCCTCTCTGACCATGCCACCCGAGTGATGCTGCTGGGGAGCGGCGAGCTAGGCCGGGAAGTCGTTATTGCCCTGCAACGCTTAGGTGTGGAAGTCATTGCGGTAGATCGCTATCCCCATGCACCTGGCCATGGAGTCGCCCACCGTGCCCATGTAATTGACATGACCGACGGTGCCGCCCTACGGGCGTTAATCACTCAGGAGCGTCCTCACCTGGTGGTCCCGGAAATCGAGGCACTGGCTACTGACACTCTGGCGGAATTGGCTGCGGAAGGATTAACCGAAGTTATTCCCACACCCCAAGCCGTTCAGCTCACCATGAATCGAGAAGGGATCCGGCGGTTAGCTGCAGAGGAATTGGAATTACCAACGTCCCGCTATGCCTTTGCTGAAACAGTAAATCAATTAAAAATGGCGGTGGATGGAGGAATTGGTTATCCCTGCGTTGTTAAGCCTGTCATGTCTTCTTCTGGCAAGGGACAATCGGTGGTGGAAAGTTCCCGGGATTTGGAAACCGCTTGGGAATATGCCCTAAAGGCTGGTCGAGTCCAACAAGCTCGAGTTATCGTGGAAGAGCTGGTCCGCTTTGACTATGAAATTACCCTATTAACTGTACGAGCCCTGGGCAGTGATGGACAAATTCATACCCATTTCTGTGAACCCATTGGTCACGTTCAAGTGCATGGAGACTATGTAGAGAGCTGGCAACCCCAGCCCATGCACCCCGCTGCCTTAGCTCAAGCTAGAGCTGTCGCTCAGGCCGTTACTAGTCGATTAGGGGGGCGAGGGTTATTCGGGGTGGAGCTATTTGTGAAGGGCGATCGAGTGTGGTTCAGCGAAGTGAGTCCCCGGCCCCACGATACCGGTATGGTCACCATGACCACCCAGGCTCAAAATGAATTTGAACTCCATGCCCGCGCTATTTTGGGCTTACCGGTTGATACTACCCTCCGTAATCCGGGGGCCAGTGCAGTGATTTATGGAGGCATGGACGCGCCAGCTATTGCCTATGATGGCCTAGCAGATGCCCTCACTGTGCCTGGTTCGGATATTCGTCTGTTTGGCAAACCGGTGTCCTATCCCCGGCGGCGGATGGGAGTAGCATTGGCCAGTGCGGGAAACATTACCGAAGCCCGGCAACGGGCCAAAGAAGCCGCTTCTCGGGTGCATCCGGTTAATCCTGCGGAGAAATAATCATGACAACGGACATCACCGATCCACTGGTACTCCGCCAGCAGCTAGTCATTCTGCGGGAAGAGCACCGGGGACTGAACCAGAATGTCGCAGACCTCGAAGAGAATCCGCTGACTGATCAATTGCTTATCCGCCGTCTAAAAAAACGTAAACTACAGGTTAAAGACACCATTGCCCGTCTGGAAAGCCTTCTTATTCCTGATATGGATGCTTGACCCGGTAGATCTGGCACAGAAGAAGCGAATATAAATTTGGTATCTGAGGAGTAACGTTCCAGTGAGTGACTGCAGCACAGTGCTATTTACTGTTCAACCGGGAGGTTCCTTGCAGGGACGCTGGCGGGTACCAGGGGACAAATCCATCTCTCACCGCTCCATTATGTTGGGCTCTCTTGCGGATGGAGTAACGGAAATAACTGGTTTTCTCGAGGGAGAGGACAGTTTAGCTACCCTCGCAGCCTTTCGGGCTATGGGAGTGATCATCGCCGGTCCCAATCAGGGACGAGTAACAGTCCAAGGAGTAGGACTGCATGGTTTGAAAGCGCCTAGCCAGGCTCTGGATTTAGGGAATGCTGGAACGTCCATGCGCTTACTGGCTGGGCTGTTAGCCGGACAGTCTTTCGATACAGTGTTGGTGGGAGATACTTCCCTATCCCGTCGCCCAATGAAACGAGTAACTGAACCCCTTGGGCAGATGGGGGCGCTAATTGATACCACCCCCGCTGGCACTGCTCCGCTGTATATCCACGGTGGATCCCCATTGCGGGGAATCGACTACGTTATGCCAGTGGCTAGTGCCCAAGTTAAGTCATCCCTTCTGCTGGCGGGGTTGTATGCCTCCGGTGAAACCCGAGTAACCGAACCGGCACCAAGCCGGGATCACACAGAACGGATGTTGACAGGGTTTGGTTACCCGGTGATTCGGCAAGGAGCCACGGTAAGTTTGCTGGGGGGAGGTTTATTGCGGGCCACCGCTATTGATGTCCCGGCAGATATTTCTTCCGCTGCATTTTTCATGGTGGGGGCTGCCATTGCCCCTGGTTCTGAAATAGTGTTGGAACATGTAGGTATCAATCCGACTCGTACCGGTGTGATCACTATTCTTCAAGCAATGGGAGCAAATATTACCTTGGAGAATATTCAGGACGTGGGCGGGGAGCCGGTGGCGGATATTCGAGTTCGCTATGCTCCCCTGCGGGGAATTTCTATCCCTCCAGAATTGGTGCCCCTAGCCATTGATGAATTCCCTGCGCTGTTTGTTGCTGCTGCTTGTGCTACTGGGGAAACCGTGCTTACCGGCGCAGAGGAACTGCGGGTAAAAGAAAGTGATCGAATTCAAGTGATGGCGGACGGATTAAGAATTTTGGGAGTGGATGCCACAGCTACACCGGACGGCATGATAATTCGGGGTGGGCCCCTCGGCGAAGGAGAAATAAACAGCCGAGGAGATCACCGCATTGCGATGGCGTTTGCCGTGGCTGGATTAGTAGCCAACGGCCCCCTGCGGTTGCTGGATTGTGCCAACGTTGATACCTCTTTCCCAGGATTTGCAGCTTTGATAGGAACGGCTGGTTTAGCTATAACTGTTTTGCACCAAAATTGATTTCCTAAGGGCTATAAGCTCCATGGTTGTGTTTGGTTGTAACAATTGTCTTGAACATGACCACAACCCTCTATCTCTGCGAAAAACCTTCCCAAGGGCGGGATATTGCCCGCGTACTGGGAGCCAACCACAAAGGGGAAGGTCATCTCCGGGGCACGGTCGCCGGTCAAGCCTTGGTGGTCACCTGGTGTTACGGTCACCTGCTGGAAATGCTCCCCCCCGACGGCTACGACCCCAGTTACCAGCGTTGGGCCCTAGAAACGCTCCCCATTATCCCTAGCGATTGGCGGCTGACGGTAAAACCGCCTAGTCAGGCCCAATTTACCACCATCAAAACCTTACTCCAGGATGCCGGCACGGTAGTCATTGCCACCGACGCGGATCGTGAAGGGGAAGTCATCGCCCGGGAAGTGTTAGCCCGTTGCAGTTGGCAAGGTACGGTGCAGCGCTTGTGGCTATCGGCCCTGGACGAAGCCAGCATCCGTAAAGCCTTAGCGGCTTTGCTTCCTGGAGAAAAAACCGAACCTCTCTATCAGGCCGGCTTAGGGC
>CAWUNB010000111.1:0-6919 GCA_963923745.1 uncultured Thiotrichales bacterium | reverse complement strand
CAAGGAGTATCGTCGGCAGCGTCAGATGTGTATAAGAGACAGGTGGTGGATTATTTGTTGAACAACAGCCCGGTTTTAGCAATAGCCCCCAGAATGCTAATCTAGTGAGTTTAGCGATTGATGTTGTTTTTTGAGGAGTAAAACATGAAACTCACAATTTTATTGGTAATACTCATTTATTTTAGTCAACTGGCTCAAGCCGGTGAACTGGTTGTCGTAGTTGGTGCTAATTGCCCAGTTTCTGCTCTCAATAAAGAGCAAGTTAAATCTCTCTTTTTAGGGCGAGCAGCCACTTTTCCTGATAATTCTCAGGCCACACCTATTGAGCAAATAGAAGGCTCAGAACAACGGGGTGCGTTCCATGCTACCGTTACCGATAAATCAGATTCCCAATTAAAGGCATATTGGTCAAAGTTAATATTTTCTGGTAAAGCAACGCCCCCAAGGGAAGTTGCTAACCCCGCTGAAGTAGTAAAATTATTAGGCACAAATCCTAATATGATTGGCTATGTTAGCAAAGATCAAATAGATGGGTCTGTTAAGGTGGTATTTTCACCGTGATGGTGGAAATTTTTGAATTGACAGCAGGGGAGGGGAGCGCTCATCCTGACCCTCCAATATCACTGGGGTTATTTTTTTCCCACGCCTGTGGAGTGTGGTCCATGAGCCTTGTTGTCGATTTAGTGGCTATCCCTGGAGTGTTGGCTGCAGGGGAGTTCGCTTACCGTGGAGATGGTTTCACCTACCAGGGGTTGCTAGACTCTGAGCAAGCCCGCATGGCGTCTATTATGTGCCGCGCTAACAGTCTGGCCATCCACATGCAAGCCGGTATTGTCTCTAGCCTAGTGGAAAAAAGCGGTTTCTCTCCTCCCCGAGGTTGGGTGGTCCAGGGGAATCACTTTACTGTTTGCGTATTAGGCAACCATTTTTGTTTCCTAGAGCAAACCAGTACCTCCCTTAACCAAGTGTTAGCGCTAATGCGCCAGCAGGCTCCATTGCCCCCCGTCAGTTTGCGTTAGCATTCGGAGAATTTTGTGGCTGATCTTGATGAGCTATTAGCCCTGCCTGGTGCGGTGGCATCTTTCACTTTTGATGGCCAAGGAAAGGTTCTGGCTTTCCGTACTACCCCTCGGGCGGATATTGGGGAGATGGTGCTGGATATGGTGAGCCATATCTGTGTCGCCAATACCGCTATTGCCACTATGCAGGCTCGGGGCTGGGAGTACTTAACGGGAGCTCAAGGTTTCTACCCGATAGAGGGAATGAGCTTTATTGGATTTGAATGGTCAGTGGTATCCCGTGGCCAAGTGGGGATCATTTTGGATAATAACCAAGCAGACTATGAGGTGGCTTTCGCTGCGCTGGCGAGCCAGGTCCGCCCGTGATTCGCTCCCTATTGGCATTGGAAGGTGTCATCGTGGTATGCCGTTTTCGGGATGATGGGGCTTTAGAGGAAGGTCATGGTCTAGTGACAGAGGAAGAAATGGCTCGGTTGGCCCGATTCGCCCACGATTATCGAAGAATGCTCCAGGCTAATGCAGACCAACTGTCCATGTTCACCCAAGTATCAGGCTGGACTCCGCCTCAAGGGTGGGTAGTACGCTCCTTAGGAAGAACGGTTTGTTCAGTAGGTAACGTGGTATGCGTGGCTAGCAACGAAGACTGCTCTCTAAATTCGATACTCGAAGAATTACAGGAAGTTGCCCGCTACTGAAACCAGGGAGTCCTCCAGAGGACCGAGGAATCCCTGGGTTGGAAGAATTAGGCGGCGTAATTAGCAGCCACGAACTCCCAGTTCACTAAGTTCCAGAACGCCTCGACGAATTTAGGACGGAGATTGCGATAGTCAATATAGTAGGCATGTTCCCACACATCGCAGGTAAGCAGGGGGCGCTTCCCGCTGGTTAGAGGGGTGCCTGCGTTGCTGGTACTCACCAACTCTAAGCTACCGTCGCTGTTTTTCACCAACCAAGCCCAACCGGAACCAAAGGTGGTTACTGCCGTTTTGGCAAAAGCTTCTTTGAAGGCTGCAAAAGAGCCAAAAGTCTGCTCAATAGCCGCTGCCAGCTCCCCTGTGGGGGCACCACCGCCGGTAGGAGATAAACCGTTCCAGAAGAAGGTGTGATTCCATACCTGGGCGGCATTGTTAAATACCCCCCCACTGGCTTTCATCACGATTTCTTCCAGAGACATATTTTCAAACTCAGTTCCTGGAATCAGGTTGTTCAGGTTAGTAACGTAGGTCTGGTGATGTTTCCCATAGTGGTACTCCAAGGTCTCCTCAGACATGTGGGGGACCAAGGCGTTCTTGGGATAGGGGAGGGCAGGTAAGGTGTGAACCATTTGGTAACTCCAGTGGGGTTAAATAGTTGATGGAAATACTAGACAAATTCTAAAGGCCCCCTGGGGATGATGCAATGGGTCATTCCCCCCCGGTATCACAAACCACCGGGGAGGGGAGGGCAGTACTAATCCAGATGCTGTTTCAGGGTAAAGGCACCCCGCAGTTCCCCTTCCTTAAAGCCAACAGCCTGGTCATTGGGATAGGCTTCTTTGATAGCAGCGGCTACTTCAGAAGAGAGTTCCTCCCCATGGCACGCTAAACAAACTTTTCTGGTCGGAATGGCTTTCATATAACGAAACCACTTATCACCATTTTGTTCCACGACCTCACGACGCTCCATCTTGGTGATGTCCTCACCGGCGGCGATTCGCTGCTGGAAATCTTCCAGTACTGCCTTTTCCCAAGCATCGGGAGCATTGTTTGGATTGCGTACTTTCAGTGAAGTACGTCCCACGCTAATACCGAGATTGGTAGAAACAGCCTGCTGAATACCAGGCGCTTGATCGTGGCAAACCTTTACTGCCCCAGCGGGGCCAGAAGTAGCAATGGCACCTTCCAAGGTGGCTACTAGGGATTTAGCCATGGTCTGGATAGCCGCTCGGCTGGCATTTACACGTTCAGAAAGTTCGTCATCATCGGCGAACAAGGGAGCGGCTACCAGAGTTGCCAGTAGCGGGAGGGTCCAAGGGGCTTTCATGGGATCTCCAAGGGAGGAAATAAGGGACCAACTACAGAATAGGGCATCAACAACAGCGGGCGGATTCTACGAGTAAAGCCTGTTTCCGGATACGACATCTGTTAACCGCGTACCGCTACCGGTACCATTCCTCTCTTTGGGAGAACGAACTATGTTGCGAAGCATGACGGCTTTTGCTCGGCAGGGGGCTCAAGGCGATTGGGGAGAATTGGTCTGGGAGCTGCGGGGGGTGAATCAGCGCTTTCTTGAACCCAATCTCCGCCTTCCCGAGGAATTACGTGCATTGGAGCCTCGAATCCGGGAGCGACTAGCCGCTCACCTGCGTCGCGGTAAGGTGGAATGTAATCTGCGCTACCGGGGTCAAGTTACCAGCGGCGAGCTAACCCTTAATCATCTCCTAGCGGAGCAGTTAATCCGCTTGAGCCAACAAGTGGAAGCATTGCTTCCTGCGGCCCAATCTCTTTCACCTTTGGATATTCTCCGCTGGCCGGGGGTGATTCAAAGTCAAGAGACTTCCCTGGAAACTGTTCAACAGATTGCCCTGACTACATTCCAGCAAGCCCTAGAAGAGCTGGTTATGGGGCGGGAACGGGAAGGCGTTCGTATTGGGCGATTTTTAGAAGAACGAATTCTGGCCATGGAAGCTGTTTTAGTGCGGGTACGGGCACGATTACCCGAAGTGTTGGTCTGTCAGCGGGAGCGGCTTAGCCAACGTTTGGGGGAACTCTTAGCTAGCCTGAATCCTGATCGTTTAGAACAAGAAATGCTGTTGTTTGCCCAGCGGGTGGACGTAGCAGAAGAATTAGACCGGTTAGCTGGTCACTTAGAGGAGGTTCGCCGTGTCCTAACCCAGGACGAAGTGGCAGGTCGGCGGTTAGATTTCCTCATGCAGGAACTAAACCGGGAAGCCAATACCTTGGGATCGAAATCAGTGGATACAGAAACAACCCGAGCTGCCGTTGATTTGAAAGTATTGATCGAACAGATGCGTGAACAGGTTCAAAACCTGGAATAAGGCTCTAAGTTAGCGGTAGTGCCCTTAAGACGACGAATAACAGCCGCCTCCAGAGATAATCCTGCTAATCCTTCTGGGGGGGCTCCCAGGGGAATAACTGGGAGGTAAGCTAATAACTCGTGGCGGTGTAATACCTCAAAAAAATCAGCGGCAGGCAGTAGATTGCGAGCGCGAGTGAAACCTGATTGCAGATACTCCTGCCCCTCGGGTAGCTTGCGACTGAGGAGTAACTGGCCGTGAACTAGGTCCACGAGAGCTTGTTCCACTTCACCCTTGGCTATTTTAGCCAGCCCCAGAAATAGTCTATCCATTACTTCCATTGAACTATCTAGCCACCATCGGCCAACGACTTCTCCTAATTGCCCTCGAAAGCAAGATTGTCCTTGTCGATAGGCGGCTTGTTGGCAGCTGCGGCTTAAATTCAGTAAATCGATGGCTTGGTCAGGGGGTAGGGGCTCAGCAAACCAGGGAGTAAGATCAGCGCAGCTGACGGAACAACAAGCGACCAAGTCGTTATCAGGCGGGTTAACTAATGGGATCATCGGGTTCTTGCTTGTTGTGAGGCTCACGAATACCACTCTAACCAAAATTTCTTACCAATAGGAGGATCTATGGCGCGGGAACCGGCCCTAAGCCGGGCAGCAGGGGGGTTAGTGTGGCGGTCCCAGGGAGATCAGTCTTTGCTGGCACTGGTGCACCGACCCCGGCAAAACGATTGGTCTTTGCCCAAGGGAAAACTGGATGCTGGTGAAACGCCCCTGATTACCGCTCTCCGGGAAGTAAAAGAAGAGACAGGCTGCTCAGCCAAAGTAATCTGCTTTGCTGGGGTAATTAGTTATGCCTTACGGGAAGATCGAGTTAAAGTGGTTTCCTACTGGCACATGGCAGCCCAAGGTAACTGCCTGTTCACCCCAGGTCGAGAAGTGGACATGGTTCGCTGGTTTACCGTAACGGACGCCTTACGTCACCTCACCCGACCCGCTGAACGGGCGTTGGTCGGTGCTCAAGATGGTCCACCTGCTAATCTTCTAAGTAATCCAATTGATTGAGTATTGCTACCAACACTACCGTCGCACCCATCATCCATAACGGACCGAATAACCACAGTACTAAGGGTACAGTGAGGTAGTAACTACGCATTCCCACCGAATAGTAAATTGCCGCTTGATCCAGCACCTGTACAACCCGTTGTACCGTTACCCCAGCCGTGGTGTCTTCTAGGGTACGGGGGACGTTAATAAGATAGCCTGCATGGTTATAGCTTCGAACAACCAAGGAAAAAGAGAAAAAAGCAACAAAGAAGTCTAATAGTAATACGATAATTTTGAATATCCACATCCCAGGGTCACGGGATCCCCAGGTGTTCAGCATTTGGAAGAGGCTGTTGTGGCCCTGACCACCGTTTGCCAGCAGGTTCAGGATACCCAAGATGAGGATGATGGCGGTGGAAGCCATTAAGGTAGAAGCCATGGTGGAATTGCGGAATGTCTGTACAGCCATCACATCCCGTCCATCCATCACCACCCGTTCCACCCAGGCATAACGGGCGCAAGCATTCATGCCCTGGATGGTCAATTGCGGATCTTGGTGACTCCGTCTGATCAGCCGCCATTGATACACGAACATCAGCAAAGCAGACGCTAGAAAGGCGGATAGATCCGCCCAGTAACCCAGATTGGCAAAAGCGATGGCCGCAGCGGACAGGTATTCCATGAGCAGAGAGAAAAAGGAGAGAGGGAACACTTTGGACTTGAGGCTTTGGACTTGAGGCTGCTGTCAGTGTAACTCATGTCTGGGGTTGGCCGTGCCCCTGAATCTGATATCTCCGAAATGTCGCATAATGTTTATTATGTTAAGTACAAACTATCCCTTTCAGTCCATACCCGCTAGACTCCCTCCAGGTTCGCACTCTCCTCTCTTCATACCCACTTCCATGCTTCCATGAGCGAAAGTTTCACTCACTACCTGCTGTCCCTTATGGGCCAACTAGATTATTGGGCTGTCTTCTGGTTAATGGCCGCTGAAAGCTCCATTTTGCCGGTACCCTCTGAACTAGTGATGATTCCTGCTGGCTATCTTGCTGTTACTGGCCAACTCAATTTTTGGCTAGTCTTGTTAGCAGGCAATTTGGGTTCTATCACCGGTTCTCTCATCAGCTACTATTTGGCACTCTGGCTTGGTCGCCCCGTTCTTATTCGTTACGGTAAATATCTACTACTGACCGAGCACCACCTCACTAAAGCTGAACGGTTTATCCACCACCACGGTGAAATTGCCATTTTCACAGGTCGCCTTGTCCCGGGTGTCCGTCATTTAATTTCCATGCCGGCTGGAATCGCCAGGATGGCAATTGATCGTTTTATCATTTATACCCTACTGGGTTCTAGTTTATGGAATGTTATATTGCAAGTGATTGGCTATTGGGTTGGTGATAATCAGATTTGGCTACGGGAAAATTGGTCATGGATTATATTAATATCTTTAGCAGGTGTTAGTTTTGTTGTAATTATTTATCTTTACCTATTGCGTCAACGACAAGCGAGGGGCCATACAAATGAATAATATTGGCCGATTTATACTTTGGGCAAGTGTCGCTTTATTAGGTGCTATTGCCTTTGGCGGGATTGCCATTTCCCGAGGGGAAACGATTAATACTTTATGGCTAATAGTCGCAGCATCGGCTATTTATGCCCTCGCCTACCGATTTTACACCACCTGGATTGCTACCCAAGTTTTAGTACTAGATTCAACTCGAGCAACACCAGCAGAACGATTTGATAATGGCCGAGATTTTGTCCCTACTAATCGCTGGATCGTATTTGGTCATCATTTTGCTGCAATTGCTGGTCCCGGTCCTCTTATT
>CAWUNB010000110.1:0-6944 GCA_963923745.1 uncultured Thiotrichales bacterium | reverse complement strand
CACAAGGAGTATCGTCGGCAGCGTCAGATGTGTATAAGAGACAGACATTGCTGGTAGCAGGAACAGGGATTGGTGGTGAATTTGTTTTACTAACGGTCGTTTTACTACTGACGGAAGGAATATTGGCAGGAACACTGGTCGCTGCTCCAGGAGGGCGAGCCTGCACATAAGGGTTCTCCTTGGGATTAGTCATTTCCTGAGCATTGCGCAATTGCCGTACTAACATATCGGCAATACCAATTCCCTTTCCTTTGCTTAGCTCCTGAGCCAACTGCTGCTCATACATTTCCCGGTAGGTGTCGCTATGAGGACCATCCAAAGCACCGGGAGCCAAGCTGGCTGCCCGGGCACCTTTAAGCATATTCTGTATAAAAAGAGATTCGAACTGGGAAGCAACTTGATGAAGGGCTTTGTCAGGATCCCGTCGGGCCTGGGTTTTAATTTGGCCCAACCCCTGAAGGTCGGTATAGACGGTGGGAGAACGGGACACTGAAGATCCTCCGATTAAGAAGGTTAGATAATAATAAGCTCAGCCCGCAATGCACCCGCTTGCTTAAGGGCTTCCAAGATAGCTACTAGATCTCCTGGAGCGGCCCCTACTTGGTTTACAGCACGCACAATCTCGTCTAGGGTGACACCCGGTTTAAACAGGAACATACGCTTGTTTTCCGGTTGTTCTACTTTGATATTACTGCGGGGAACAACCGCTGTTTGGCCACCAGACAAAGGTGATGGTTGACTGACTTCCGGTTTTTCACTCACGGTTACGATGAGATTACCGTGGGACACAGCAGCAGGCATAACTCGAACGTGGTTACCAACAACTACTGTCCCTGTTCTGGAGTTGACGATAATACGGGCGGGCGCTTCCCCCGGATTGACTTCGAGATTCTCCAGCACTGACAAAAAACTGACTTTTTGAGTTAGATCCTGAGGACCTTGTACCCGTATCGACGTAGCATCTTGGGCAGTGGCGGTACCTTCTCCCAGCTTGCTGTTGATGGTTTCCACCATGTGCTGGGCCGTAGTGAAGTCCGGGGTATTAAGGTTTAGTACCAACATGTTGCCATCGTGAAATGAAGAGGGTACTGACCTCTCTACGGTAGCACCGTTAGGAATGCGACCGGCACTGGGCACATTAATCGTTAATTTTGATCCATCCTGACCTTGGACACCTAACCCCCCCACTACCAAATTGCCTTGAGCAATAGCGTAGATATTACCGTCAGCCCCCTTGAGGGGGGTTAATAACAATGTTCCTCCCCGTAGACTTTTGGCATTACCGATAGAAGCCACTGTTATGTCAATTGTTTGACCCGGTTTAGCAAAAGGCGGTAAATCGGTACTGACAGAGACCGCAGCGACGTTCTTCGGTTGCGGATTGACCCCGGGAGGTACAGAAACTCCCAGACGATCCAACATGCTCTTGAGGCTCTGTATTGTGTAGGGTGTTTGGGTACTTTGATCCCCTGAACCATCCAGACCGACCACCAATCCATAGCCCACCAATTGGTTATTACGCACTCCCTGAACTGAGGCCACATCCTTAATTCGTTCTGCCCAACCTGGAATCACCGTAACCAGCAACAGTGCGAGCACCAGCCTCCGAATTGTTGTTAACAGGACCATGCTCTTCCCCTTAGGGCGAATCTTAGAATGGGAACAAACGACTGAGAAAAAACCGACCTAACCAGCCCATGGTATTGGCATCAGCTAAAGTTCCATTACCGCCGTACAGGATGGTGGCATTCCCCACTGCGGTAGAGGGTACTGTGTTATCGGCCCGAATGTCGGCAGGGCGGATGATCCCGGACAAACGAACGTACTCATCCCCTTGGTTAAGGCCGATCACTTTATCTCCACGGACGACCAGATAGCCATTGGGTAGTACTTCAGAAACAGTGACAGTGATGCTGCCGGATAGACTATTGCTCTGACTACTATCACCGCTGCCCTCAAAGGTGGAAGCGGCATCGACGCTATTTTGTAAGAGATTGGCCCCCGCTCCGCCAAGAACAGGCCTGCCAAGGAGGGTAGGTGCAGGTATATCTACCGTATTGCTCTTAGCAGCCTTGGTGGCTGCTTTCTTGGTGGCATCCGTCTTCTCCACCAAATTGATGGTCAGTAGATCCCCTACTCGCCGCGCTTTGTTGTCTTCAAAAAGCACGATGTCGTAACCAGCGTGATAAATAGAACCATCTCTTGGGGGAGGAGCGTGGGAAGCCAGCGGCAGTGTAGGAGAGTAGGCCTCATCATGTTGAGGAGGTGTTGTGGCGCATCCCCCGAGGAGGAACAACCCTCCACTTAAGAACAATAAATTACGGAGAAATACCGTGGTCATGGGAGCACAACTATAAATTGCTGGACAGGTAACCCAGCATGGAGTCGGTGGTAGATACCGCTTTGGAGTTCATTTCATAGGCACGTTGAGTTTCGATCATGTTTACCATCTCTTCCACTACATTAACGTTGGAACTTTCCAAAGCGCCCTGCACCAGAGTACCTAAACCATTCACTCCTGGTGTACCCACCTGGGGAGCCCCTGACGCACCACTCTCCGCGAATAAATTCTCACCGATAGGTTGCAAACCAGAGGGATTTACAAAATCAGCCAGCTGAATATTGCCCAACTGTTGGGGAGCAGCTTGGCCAGGCAACGTCACACTTACTGTACCATCCACCGCAATCGTAATGCTCTGGGCATTATTGGGTACGGTAATGGGAGGCTGCAATAACAATCCAGCACCGGGGGTTACTACTTGGCCCTGAGCATTTAATTGGAATGCACCGTCACGGGTATAGGCGATTGTGCCATCAGGACGGAGGATCTGCAGAAACCCACGCCCATTTACTGCTACATCCAGTGAATTTTCTGTCTGCGCTAGATTACCTTGAGTAAATAATTTTTCGGTCGCCACCATACGCACCCCTGTTCCCAAAGATAAGCCTGACGGCAAAGTAGTATCTTGGGAAGACTGGGCACCTACTTGGCGAACATTTTGGTAAAGCAAGTCTTCAAATACCGCTCGACCTTTTTTAAAACCATTGGTGGCCACGTTAGCCAAATTATTAGAAACCACGGCCATTCGAGTTTGTTGAGCATCTAGACCTGTTTTAGCAACCCACAGTGCGCGATTCATCTTTGCCTCCGGTATGAAACTCCTCTAGCGCTGTCCTGGGTAATATTGTTTCCCCTAAGGAGCACTATTGGATCTTATAGTTGTAATAACTTAGCAGCTGCTGCCGCGTTATCTTCTTCGCTGCGCATCATTTTTACTTGCATTTCGTATTGGCGCTGTAGGTTAATCATCGTCACTAGCGCATGAACAGGGTTCACGTTACTGCTCTCTACTGCACCTGGTACTAATTTAACGGCCGCATCCGCCGATGCCTGCTCACCGCCCTTCACCCGAAATAAACCATCATTACCTTTTTCCAAAGTAGTTGTTTCCGGGTTAACTAACTTGATGCGATCCAAAACCACCAATGCGTTAGCTGGTTTTCCTAAAGGACGGATGGAGATAGTTCCATCGCTGGAAATTTCCATTTTCTCATGAGGGGGAATTGCGATAGGTCCCCCATTTCCCATGACCGGCTGACCACTGCCGTTGATCAATATATTGCCCGGTCCTAAATGCAAATTACCTGCCCGGGTATAAGCTTCATTGCCATCGGCAGCCTGTACTGCCAAAAAACCGGCTCCTTGGATTGCAACATCCGTGTCATTACCAGTGGTGATAATAGGTCCGGGTGTGAAATCAGTGGCAGGGCGTTCACTCATGGTGTAAACCCGACTCGGGTATACGTCACCAAATACCGGCATGGCGCGAAATTGGTTGAAATCAGCCCGGAAACCCGTGGTATTGGCGTTCGCCAAATTATTGGCGTTCGCTTCCTGGGCTTGCATCACCTGTTTGGCCCCACTCATGGCGACATACAGCATGCGATCCATGGAATGACCCCCTAACCAGGAGCGCTAAAAAGTCTAGCGCAGGTTAATAATAGTTTGAGTAACAGCATTCTCTGTAGAAATGACCTGGGAATTAGCTTGGAAGTTACGCTGGGCAACTATCATATTCACTAATTGCTTAGTCAAATCCACGTTGGAATCCTCTAAAGCGCTAGATTGGACAGTGCCTAAGCTGGAAGTGCCTGCTGTACCTACCAAAGGGGGTCCAGATTTGTAGCTTTCTCCCCAGTTGGTATCCCCCAGCTTAGATAGGCCCTGAGGGTTAGCAAAGTTAGCCATCACTAACTGACCTAACGCACGATTCTTACCGTTAGTATAGTTAGCATAAACGATGCCATCAGCCTGTATATCTGTTCCCGACAAGCGACCCGTCGTATAACCGTCCTGGTCCACTTTTAGCACGTCGTACAATCCACCGAATTGGGTAGTTCCACCCAAATCGAGAGTAAACTCCATATCTTGGGCCCCTCCTAATACTGGAATTGGACCATACTTGACTTGTCCCATATCTAAAGGGTCATTCTGTGGACCCGTCATCACTCCTGTATCGTCAAAATCAAGTACCATTGGACTATCTGGAGTATCTGTTGGGAATTGTTCTACTCCATCAATAAAGGTATGCACTTTCCATTGATTATTATCTATCTTACTAAAATAAAGGGCTGATAAGTGACTATTGCCTAAAGAATCAAAAACAGTTGTTGAGGTAGTATGATTATAAGTATTGGACGCTGGTGCTAGGGGCGCTTCATTTGTTTCAGGAGCAGTCCAATTCCAATCATGGGTGATGATTGTTTCATTTGCATCTAAGTTAAGTTGTGCTGTAACGGTCGCCGTGGATTTAGGAGCGATATCCCCCCGTTCAATAACCAGATCTCCTATTGTACCAATAATAGATCCTTCTTTATCTGCTTGAAAAACTTGTAATTTTTGTCCTTGCGCATTAACTACATTATCGTAACGATCGACATGAAAAGCCCCTGCTCTAGTGTATATCGGGGCACCGTTAATATCGTTAAGTTTAAAAAAACCACCACCATTAATAGCTAAATCTAAACTACTATTGGTGTAATTAAGGGTGCCTTGACTAAACTGTTGAGTCACATCACTGACACGAACACCGCTACCTGTTTGGCCACCAGAAAAACCCGGCAATGCCGCTGCATAAATATCAGCAAATTCAGTCCGCGACATTTTAAAACCAGTTGTCCCAGCATTAGCGACGTTGTTACCAATTACTGACAAATCGGTAGAAGCTGCATCAATACCGGAAAGGGCGATTTGGAAACTCATGACTAGTTACCTCATTGGTTATTAAGTTAACCGAAAACGGTGACCGAAAAATCTATAAAACTTGTTTAATTGCACTCATGGCTATTTCACCCTGATCTTCTATCATCAAGCGTGGTCCATCCCCAGCTCCCCCCATGGCGACGCTTTGTACTCGAGCGGCTACTAATGTATCAGCCGCAACTCGCTTGCCATCGGCAACATAACTTGCCTGAACAACATAGGCCCCTGCGGGTGCTTGACTACCATCAGCGAGGGTGCCATCCCAACTAAAGGGGACTAAACCAGCTTGTTGAGCACCAAGATCCAAGTTTTGTACCAACGCTCCACCACTGGTATACACCTGCACTCGTAGAGAACCCGTGGAAGCAGATAGATCCACTGCACCCGCTAAAGGAGCGCTATCGGACAACCGAGCGGTTGAACCACTGACCAGTACTTGATGGTCGATAAGACCTGCTGCCTGTGTTACTTGTCCGAAGGATAATTTATCTCCCAGCGAATTAACGCCGGTATTTAAATCAGTTAATTGGGATACATTACTAAATTGGGCCAATTGTCCTAAAAACTGACTTGGATCCATTGGCTTAGTGGGATCCTGATTTTTTAGCTGTGCCACCATCAATTGCAAAAATTCATCCTGACCTAAACGACTATTAGCTGATAGAGTTGCTTTTGCGGCTGCAGCCGTTGTCCCTGACGTAGCGGCGGTATAATTGGTAGAAGTAGTATCGATGGAGCTCATTTTTCAATGTCCCAAGAATGGTAAATTAACGTCCTAAATCGAGGGTACGATTCAGGAGTTCTTTGGAGGTATTGAGGACTTCCACATTATCTTGGTAACTACGGGAAGCAGAAATCATATTAGATAATTCTTCCACTGGATTAACATTGGGAAGATAGACATAACCCTTCTCATCTGCTTGGGGATCATCCGGGCGATATTCCACCCGTACAGGAGCTGAACTTTCCACAATACCTAATACTTTGACTTCTGCAGCGGGAGTATTTCGGTTGGCTTTATCAAAATCAGCAGAAAATACTGGATGGCGAGCGCGATAAGTTTGATTAGCGCTACTGCTAACACTTTCCGCATTAGCCATATTACTGGCAGTAGTATTTAAACGCACCGTTTGTGCGCTCATTCCTGAACCAGATACATCAAAAATACGAAATAGGGACATGGCTATTCTCCCTTAATCGCTGTTAATAACGAACGGAAACGTCCTCCGAGAAATGTCAGACTGGACTGGTAATTCACCGCATTGTGGGCAAATTCCGCTCGCTCCCGATCAGGTTCCACGGAGTTGCCATCCACTGATGGATGAGATGGAACACGGTATTTCAGCTCTGGATTTTCAGAGGGGCCAGGAGCAGCCAGGTGGCAATCACTAGTACGGGTCAGGGATAACTGATCGCTTTTCGCCCCAGCTAACACCGTCTGAAAGTCTAAATCGCGGGCCTTATAGTTAGGGGTGTCTGCGTTGGCTACGTTGGCTGCCAATACCTCGGCGCGACGCCCCCGCAGGGACAATGCTTGAGGGTGAATCCCGAGAGCTTGGTTGAAAGTGAGGGCCATGGCGAACTCCAATGGGCGGTTTGCCTAAGGAGCAGCAAGTAGTAGGCCAACTTAAAAAGTCTGTTTTATTTCAATTAATTATCTACAAAAATACTCACCACAAAA
>CAWUNB010000109.1:0-6960 GCA_963923745.1 uncultured Thiotrichales bacterium | reverse complement strand
TTCGCCATCAGTGTGCCCGGTAGCCAGGTTAACGGCTTTGTGCGAGCAGCCAGTGGCAACAGCAAAATACGCCTGGTGGAGGGAGAAGGTGGCATCCGCCGCCACGCCGCCCGGGATGTTACTGATAGTGGATTATGGGGATTAGATATCCTAGATGGCACGGGGGACCACCTCTATAACACCACCTACGATGGTACGAATGCAGTTGCCTATATTGTCGATACCGGAACACTTGCTAATCACGGAGAATTTGCTAGCACCAATTCCACCAGTCGAGTGGCGACGGGAGTCAACGTACTCAACGGGACTTCCACTACGGATACCACCGATGATGACGGTCATGGTACCCATGTGAGTGGCATTGTGGGAGGGAATACGGTTGGTGTAGCCAATGGAGTAACTTTGATCCCAGTGAAAGTGTTGGATAGTACCGGTGCCGGAACCCTGAGCCAGTCCCTGGCCGGTTTGGACTGGGTCGCTGGGGATGCAGCCTCCCACCCAGGTCACGCTGTGGTCAATCTATCTTGGGGCGGGGGTGTCTCAGGGGCACTGGATTTGGCTGTGACCAACCTTATCAGCCAGGGGCTACCAGTAGTCATCGCTGCGGGTAACAGCGGAACTAGTGCCTGCAATTTCTCTCCGGCCAGAGTAACAGGGGCCATTACTGTGGGAGCGGTGTCGTTTAATAGTGCTAGCCAAAAATACAGCCGAGCCTACTATTCCAACTATGGCTCCTGCCTAGATGTTTTCGCACCGGGTTCCAATATCAAGTCAGCCTACAGTACCAGCAGCACTGCTACCCAAACCTTGTCTGGAACCTCCATGGCGGCTCCCCATGTCACTGGCTGGATAGCCCAATTGCTGCAAATCGCCAATAGCAACACCACGACCCCCGACCAGGTAATTAGATGGGTGCGGGCCGGTGCTACTCAGAACATCCTGACCAATGTCGGTCAGCAATCGCCTAACTACTTCCTCCACGTTTCTGACACGTTACCAACTGGTGATGGTAGCCCAGTAGTTATCAACCTTACTGCGGGTATCGCCGATCTGCTGGGATCGGCTCGTTCCACTAACGGCGGATGGCGTGCAGAAGTGATGGCGCTCGTGCTGGATAGCAACGGCGATCCAATCGCCAATGCTACTGTTCAAGGCGATTTCACCAATGGCGGAACCGGATTGTCCTGCCGCAGCAATAGTAATGGCACCTGCTTCATCGCCAGTGGCGTGCTAAGCACCAGTGTAGCCTCCACAGTATTCACCCCAACTGGGGTAACGGGTACTGGAGTCACCTACGATGCTGGCCTTAACACCGTCAATAGTGTCACCATCAACCGCACTGGCTTCTGGATCCGAGCTGGCGAACCTCGGCGGCCCCGTCATTGATTCTTCACATCGACTGCGAGGTAATCCCTGCACAGAATGCTCTTAGGTCGACCTATGACTAACATTGCTGACGCTGTCCACTATCGCCTGATCCCCCAAGATCCCCATGCCCATCTGTTTCGAGTCAGCTGTACCGTTACTCATCCAGCTGCTACAGGACAGTTTTTTGTATTGCCTACATGGATTCCTGGTTCCTATCTTATCCGCGAGTTTGCTAGGCAAATCGTGAAGGTCTGGGGAGAAGACCAGCAAGGAGCGCCTTTAACTCTAAGAAAAACAGCTAAAGCCACCTGGCTATGTATCCCTGGTGCAGGACCCGTGACTCTGCATTGGGAGGTCTATGCCTTCGATTTGTCGGTCCGAACTGCGTATCTGGATGATCAGCGGGGTTATTGCAATGGTGCCGCTCTGTTCCCCCAGGCAATAGGGCAAGATCACTTACCTTGTTTGCTGGATATTTTTCCGCCTCCTGGTAAGGAATCTTGGCAACTGGCCACAGCCCTCAAATCAGAAGGGGCTCTCCCTTGGGGATTTGGTCGTTATCGGGCGGAAGACTACGACGAATTGATCGACCACCCCATGGAAATGGGCACTTTCACCATCGTGCCGTTTCTGGCGACAGAAGTGCCCCATTACCTAGTAGTAAGTGGCCGCCATCAGGGGGATTTAAGACGATTAGCAGAGGATTTGGCTGTTATCTGCCAACACCATATTGAGTTCTTCGGCAAGCCAGCGCCGATGGATCGTTACTTGTTTCTGTTGGCAGTGGTGGGAGACGGTTACGGTGGTCTGGAACATCGAGCTTCCACTAGTTTGATTGCCTCTCGCAATAGTTTGCCCCGTCTGGGGCAGACAGACCCCAGTGATGATTACCGTCGGTTACTAGGGCTGTGTAGTCACGAATATTTTCACACCTGGAACGTTAAGCGTATCCGCCCCCAGGCATTCGTCCCCTACGATTTATCTCGGGAAGCCTTGACCCGTTTGCTGTGGGTATTTGAGGGGATTACCTCCTATTACGATGATCTGGGTCTGGTCCGTAGTGGACTCCTCTCGGTGGATTCCTATCTAGAACTGCTAGGCCAGACTATTACCCAAGTCTGGCGTACTCCAGGACGTCGTTACCAATCCCTAGAAGACTCCAGTTTTGACGCTTGGATTAAGTTCTACCGGCCTGACGAAAATACCCCTAATGCCGGGATAAGCTATTACGCCAAGGGAGCGTTGGTGGCCTTAGCGCTGGATTTGTTGCTGCGCCAGTACGGAGGCTCCCTGGATGAGGTGATGGTTTTGTTATGGCAGCGTTATGGACAGACCGGCATAGGATTACCGGAAGACGGTATGGAAACACTAGTGCTGGAACAAGCAACTCGTTGGGGGAGAGATGACAGCGAGGAACTCGCCGCCCAACTGCGAATCTTTTTCGATGATGGGCTACGGGGGACAGTAGATTTACCCCTAGCAACCCTACTGGCTACAGTGGGTATTCGTCTGCAATTTCGCGCAGCAGAATCCGAGAGTGATGGCGGTGGTAAGCCTGGCAATAAAACCACTCCCCGTCCCTGGCTGGGGGTACGTTGGGCGGGAGTGACGGAAAGTGAAGCCAAATTAGCCACGGTATACGCCGGTGGGCCAGCAGAGCGGGCAGGCTTGGCTGCCGGTGATGTGCTGGTAGTCCTAGATGGGCTACGCCTGACCCGGGCCAATGTGGAAGGACAGTTAGCTGCTTTAGCCGTGGGGCAAGTAATTCACTGCGGTGGTTTTCGTCGAGATGAGTGGCTGGAATGGCAAATCACATTGGAAGCTCCCCCGGAAGACATAGCCTTCCTTCTAGTGGATTCCACCATTGACCCGTTGGTGCGGCAACGGCAAATTCACTGGCTTAAACAAACACCTACTATCACTGGGTAAAATCCCTTGGTTTTACAATGCGGGGAGTAACAAAAACGAGTAACTCGGATTTGTTATTGATGCGTTGTTTATTGCGAAACAATGTCCCCAAAACAGGTAATTCGCCCAAAAACGGGATAGTCGCTAAATCTTGACGGGTTTCTCGTTGGTAAATACCTCCTAAAACTACCGTTTCTCCATTGTTTACTAAAACTTGGGTATTTACCTCCTGGGTATTGATGGCATAGCCCGAAGTGGTCAATTCGCCCCGACTATCCTTATTAACACGGATGGTTAAGAAGATTCGTTCATCGGGACTAATTTGAGGAGTTACATGGAGGGCCAGCACGGCTTTTTTGAAAGCCACGTTGGTGGCTCCGCTGGAAGAGGCTTGTTGATAGGGATACTCTACCCCTTGCTCGATGCTGGCTTCTTTCTGATTGGTGGCAATGAGACGAGGATTAGAAATAATCTCCCCTCGATGTTCTGTCTGTAGGGCAGATAATTCTAAATCCACCAGATAGCGGGAACTTAATAAAGTCAACGCTATTGAACCAGGGGTACCGCTGCTAGGGTTGGCTGGGAGGGAAACGTTGAGCCGATCATTAAGGCTTGGAGGAGTAATGGGGAGAGGAGAACCATTAGTGGTTGTCGCATATTGGCTAATGGTATTACTTGTTAAAGCGTCGCTACCCGTCAATTGGCCGGTGGTAATGATAGCTCCCCGATTGCGTTGAGGATGAAGGGCGGTAACACCAAAGCGAGTACCCAAATCTTTGGCAAAAGTGTCGTCGGCGATAACGATGCGGGATTCGATAAGCACCTGGCGCACGGGTACGTCCAGGGTAGCGATAAGCTGATGAATTTCAAGCAATTTATCAACGCTGTCCTGGACCAGTAACCCGTTGGTCCGTTCATCTACGGTAACGTTACCCCGATTGGGCGTCAGAATGGCGTTGTCCTTCGCTTTGAGCAGATTGGCAACGTCAGCGGCCTTTGCATGGTTGAGGGAAATAAATTCGGTTCGTAGAGGAGCTAACTCCTGTATAGCTCGCTGTGCTTCCAGCTCCTGCTTCTCCCGAGCCGCGATTTCTTCGCTAGGGGCTATCATGATGACGCTGTCCACGCGACGCATTGTCAATCCCTTACTCTTTAGCATGACGTCTAGCGCCTGATCCCAAGGTAGATTACGCAAACGCAGAGTCAAACTGCCCTGTACCGTCTCACTCGTTACCAAATTCAATCCACTAAAATCAGCAATAATTTGTAAGGCCGCTCGGACATCAATGTTTTGAAAGTTCAGTGATAAGCGTTCACCAGTGAAAGTGGGTTTCTGCCCGGTTTGCTCTTTCACTATAGGACGCACTTCTATAGTAAAGACTGAACCCACCTGATAGACCAATTCTTCAAATTCCCCACCTATTTCCATTACTAACCGGCCATGGCTATCTTGGCGCAAGGCGTCAATGGTATGAATCGGCGTGGCAAAGTCCCTGACTTCTAGCCGGCGCAGCAATGGAGTGGGTAAGTAGGTTCCAGGAAAATCCACTATTAGGTGCCCCCCCTGGCGATGAACCTCCACGGTAGGTAACTGCCCGGTAACGCCCACCAGTACTCGGCCTTCACCCCCATTACCCCGTTGAAAATCCACATTCGTTAGGGCTGGTGATGTGGGAGATGCTCCTTGTTCTCCTTGGCGTGGTGGAATAGTTCCCAGCTCCAGTTCCAGACGGTTATCGTGGCGACGGAATTGGTAGGGCACTAATCGGTGGAGGTGTATTACTAGTCGACTACGCTCCTCATTTTCGGCAACCACCAAACGCTGGGCTGGACCTAAAGTAATTGGGAAAGACGATTGGGAGAGTTTGAGGGAGGTTTGAGGAAGATCCACAGTTAGACGGGGGGGATGGTCGGTAGCAAAAAGCTGGGGCTCAGGAACAGCGCCAGCAAAAACTAAGGTAATACTGACGGAATAACTTCCCCGATGCCCCGACAGTTGAGTGAAACGGATATCGTGGAGAACTGAGCTGGAGCTCCCCCAAACGGTTGTTCCCCAGATAAACCAACCGATAATTAGCAGTGTGACTCCCCTGTTCCAGTCCATTGATTTTTCTCAGTGAGCCACCAAAGTGGCGGGACGTTCTTGCCAGCCCCCTACCCCATCGGGAATCAGCTCGGTTAGTAGCAGCCGATCCTCTCCAACTTGTTGGACACGGCCATCATGCTGACCTAGATAGCTACCCACCGTCACAGAGTGAACGTTACCATCGGGTGTCTTCACCAATCCCCACAATTTACCCGCTAAAGTCAAACTACCTACGAGGTGAAGGCTATCCAGGGGAATGGTTTCCAAGGGATCTCGCGAACGCTGGCGATTGGGTTGACTGGTTACCGTAACTGTCCAAGCTGGCTGAAATGGGTCTCGGCTTTCCGAAGGATAGGAAAAAGTTGCAACTACAGGAAAAATAGGTAAGGGAGCCAGCGTGGCAGAAAAAGAACGATTTTGTAGCAAAATCTGCAGATCTGATAAATCTTCATTTGAGCAGCCCAGTAAAAGCTCGCCTATAATCCACAATACTGGGAATTTAGGGTGTTTCGTCATGAACGTGGTAAATCTTAGCAATAGTATCCATTACTAATAGTGGCCCTCTTTTATCAGTTGGTAACCCGGTACCGTGAGGTAGTAAAGTTATGTCATGGAGGGTAACAATACGAGGTAACTTAGCCAGTTGACTAATAAATTGACCTAATTGCGGGTAACGACCAATAGCTCTAATCTGAATAGGAAGTTCGTAAAAGTATTTTTTAATAACATGACCAGGTCTAAAAAGTTCAAATTCTAGCCCTAGAGCAAGACCTGTTTGAGAAATATCAACCAGTAGTGAAGCAACTTCTGCTTTTGCAGGTAATTGGTCTTGTAAAGTTGCTAAATATTGATTTAGTTGAGCAACTTGCTGGCGATAATTAACAAGATTTGTCGCTTTGCTTTGTAGCTTAATAAAAGCTTTACGTAATTTTTCTTCCTGCTGCTGCCCACTATCCCACAATTCTAATTGTTGCTGATAATCTAGCTGGTAACCAATAATAAATATTAACAGAACATTAATGATAATTACTGCTAACTGGGCTAACCAAGGCCATTGACCAATGGTAGCTAGATTCCATTGCTGAATTTCTTGAAAAGTCATGGGATTCCTATCAAAGGAGAAGGAGTAATTTGGCGAGTTTGGAGAATAAAACGACTCAACCGATCTTTTTTCTCCGGCATAGTTTGAATAATTTCTAAATGAGGTTCAGTTAATTGCTGAGAATTTTCAATATTGGCCATTAGACTAGAAATCTGTGCATTAGACTGAGCAATACCTTCTATGGTTAGAATAGATCCTTTTTGCCGCAAAGCGGTGAGGTAAATGCTTGTTGGTAACAATGTAGCTAATTCAGCGAATAAATGTCCACTTTGAGGGAGGTTATTTTGTAAATATCCAAAGATAGTTATTTGTTCTAATAATTTTTCTCGTTGCTTCTCTAAGTGAATAATTTCTTCTGCATCCTGTTTGGTTGTTGCTATTGCTCGCTCAAGCAGTTGATTTCGTTGATTCTGAAAATCGATATGATTCGTAATGTTCCAATGCATAATATCTACCTGTCTCTTATACACATCTCCGAGCCCACGAGACCAGAGAG
>CAWUNB010000108.1:0-6962 GCA_963923745.1 uncultured Thiotrichales bacterium | reverse complement strand
CATGAAGGTGGAAGTGGAAGTAGAAACACTAGCTGAAGTTCAAGAAGCACTTGCAGCTAAAGCGGATGTACTACTGTTGGACAATTTCACCCTGACCAATTTGCAACAAGCCGTTGCACTATGCCAAGGAGTAGTACTAACAGAAGCCTCTGGCAATGTGTCCCTGGCGACTATTCGAGATATCGCCGCCACCGGGGTGGATTTCATTTCCATCGGTGGTCTAACTAAGGATATCCGAGCGATAGATCTATCGATGCGATTTGCTCTGTGAATCTGCTGTGAATCTGCGATGCCACTCCCTTCGACTCCGCTTAGGGAGCGGTACCGTTGCAGTTTAAGCCACAACCCCCCACTTCTGCAGGGCTGCCCGCAGTGGTCCTGGAGGAACGGCATCCAAGCGGAGGGGAATACCTTCAGCGACTCGGTCCTGGGCTTCAAAAAAAGCCTGAACTCCCGCTGCTGCCCCCTGGGGATGATCGAAAATAGCAGTGCCTGCATTAAGTATCACATCGTTACCATAGTCCTGGTGGCAACGGTACATGACCCCAGGGTGAATACCGGCTGATGGTACCGGCATAACCCGTGGCAAAGATCCTCGAGGTGTCCGCAGTAGATCACGTATCCGTGTTTCAGTATGGACAGCAAAGGGTAAAGAACCATAGTGGGCTGGATACAACACAGCATCGGCACCGCTGTGGCGCATGAGAGTGCCCAATAGCACTGCGTAGTCAATACCGTAATCCGCCATGCCAGCAGTTGGTCCCCCCAAAGCACCCGCTAAAGCGGGATGGGCAAAAATGGGAACGGAAATAGCGGGATCGGCTGCCAGGGCTTCCAAAATGGGGAAACCATAGGTAAAAACATTGAGCAACAGGGCGTTAGCCCCCTCCCCCACCAACGCCCGCGCCCGTTCTAATAACCGGTCAGCTCGCCCAGTCAAATTAACGGCGTAGAGTAACGTCCGTCCAGTAGTACGCTGGGCTTCCTCAATAACCGGACGACAGGCCCGGACCCGTTCCAACGTGGGTGCCTCCGGCAAATCCACCATAATCTCATCGTCCTTAATGAGATCTAGACCCGCTGGAGCGACCTGAGCCAATAGATCCGCATGATCCGATGCCGTTAACCCCAATGCGGGTTTAAAAATGCCCATAAACAGGGGACGATCTTCTACTCCGGTTAAACGGCGCAAGCCAGCAATACCAAACTTGGCCGGTGTACCGTAGTTATCGGGCAAACGCAGATCCATTACTCGACAGGGGCCGGCCAAGCTGTACTTGCCAAAAATCATAGTAAGTAAGCTAGCAATATCTCCCTCTGTATTAGTTACTGGGAAACCTATTTGGGCAAGATGGGAACCATCCCGTCGCGTTTCAACGCCCACCACTTTGCCCAAATGGCCACGCAGAGCGGTATCTCGGTGGGCAAAATGTTGTTTGTTCCAAGAACCCGCAGTCTGACCGATAGCGATCATTTGAGCCTGTTTTTCTGGGTCCAGAGATGCAGGAAAGCGATAAACAACTTCAATCATGAGAAATGTCCTGAGAAGAAATATGGAGGGGCTAGTTATGGGGTCTAGTACCATCGAATAAACGCAGTCGTCCGGAATACACTGGGGTCCAGCCAGTGGTATCAATGAAATAACGAACCGCCTTAATACGATCGTGATTTCCCATGGTAAACCAGTGCTCTACCTGGGTTGGAACATTCACGTAATCCCCTTGCTCAACTTCCACTAAAAATTGTCCTTCCTCGTCAACAAAACCGAAGTAACCACCACCAGAAAGTACATAGCGCACTTCGTCATCGGTATGAATGTGAATCGCCTCAAAACGTGCCAATAAACTAGCTCGATTGGGCATATTTTCATGAATAACCACTAAATCCCGAGTAGTATAGCCCCCTTCCTGTTGTATCTCTTGAAAACGATTTTCCACCCTGGCTAATAGCTCCTCTTGCTCCTCAGTAGTTAATGATTCCTGGGCCATTAACATCTGGGCTCGGGGATCACGGGGAGCTGGCCAGTGCCGCAGCGTGATACCGAGGGCAGCAAGACGAGCCACAATGGGAGCTACTTCCGTTATTTCACCCCCATTGGGGAGAATCAAGCGAGCCATAGAAATTCCTCAATTTTTAATAGGGATTAATTTGTTGGGCCTCAAATTGACTGACTCATTAGTTGTCCACTTTAGCGATAACTTTTTGAGGGTCTAGCGCCTTGAGGTAGGCTTCCAATGGTTTGATATCTTTTAAATTTTGTCCTGTAGCTTTAATCATTACCCGGCTACCGATGGCAAGATCAATAACCAGGGCACCCTCCTCCCTATGCAATATCCCCCTAAAAGCTCCATCTAACTGGTAAAGCTTGGCTGTGGGATCGGAAGATAACAAAGCAGGATTGGCTAAAGTAAGATTGAGGGATTGCAACAAAGGGGAATCAATTGTCAGCTCTAGGGTTACTTCTTGGCCATCATCTCGATGGTAGTGACGGGATACCTGAGTCCCCCCTCCAACAAGGGCTACAGTAGTCTGAGCTTCAGGGGGATCGGCCTGCCAACCGGCCAACGGCTCGGGTAGGAGGGCTAAGTAGCCGGCGTTAAGCTTTTCTTGGATCTGAGCAATGGCGAACTGCAATTGTTGGATAGCATCAGTGTATTGACCAGATGCGTAAACCTTTGCCCCCTGGCGTATCTGTTCTTCCACTTCATCGCCCCAAGCTCGAGGCAGAGAAGAAAGCAATAGCAAAGGGACAACCAGCAAGAAACGAAAGCCCATGACAACCTCTCAAGGCAAGGATCGGGGGGGAGTATTCAAGCCACTGCCATAATTTACACTAGAAACTTAATTTCAATGGATAGCCTAGCTGAGATTGTCCACTATGCCCGTAGTTCCTCCCGTGATTGTCAGTCTACCTCGCGCCCTCTCCAAACAGGGGGCCGCTTCCCGTAGTCAAGCCCAAACCCTTATTCTGGCAGGAGTTGTGACCGTTAATGGTCGCCCCATAACTAATCCCCATCATCGGGTTGATCTAAATCGAGACCAATTGGCCGTTGCTGGCAAACTGGTACAACCAATCCCCTATCGTTACCTTGCCCTCAACAAACCCAAAGGACTAATCACCACCACTCAGGATGAACAGGGGCGGGATACGGTTTACCGTTGTCTAGGGGAAGAAGCCAACTGGTTGGCTCCAGTAGGGCGCTTGGATAAAGCCAGTGAGGGATTATTGCTGTTCACTAACGATACCCGCTGGGCTGCTCAATTGTTGGATCCTGCCAGTCACCTACCCAAGGTTTACCACGTCCAACTAGACTGTCAATTGGAGGCGGTCGCCTGGAAACCTTTTCTGCAGGGCGTTTCTCTAGGCGATGGCACTACTGCTCGAATTGTTTCTGCGGAACCACTACGTACTGGCATGCGACGCAGCTGGTGGGAGATCACCCTCGATCAGGGGCTCAATCGACAGATCCGCCGTATGGCGCAGATACTTGGAGCTGACGTTGTGCGCCTAGTACGGGTAGCAATTGGACCAATAAAGTTAGGTGAATTAGCTAAGGGCCAAACTCGGGAACTAACACAACAAGAGCGACTCGCTTTGGTGGCTCACTAATGTTCTTCACGGGCTTCCCTTGGTAATGACTTTCTTGTTACACGTTTATTTCTTATTTTTTATCAACCACTACCTTTTTGTTGTATCTCTCCCCACACTTAGCCCGGTTTATGTCTGGGCCAATATTTTGCAATACAGCATTGTGGAGAGCATCAATGCAGCGTCCATCGATTGCTCTAGCAGTTTTAGGCATCTGTGGTTCCGTAATAGTTTATGCAGTTGATATGGATTTGAGTGAATTGTCCATTGAAGAACTCACTCAAGTCCGAGTCTATGCGGCATCCCGCTTTTCTCAAACCTTAGCAGATGCCCCCTCAGGGGTGACAATCGTTACTGCCGAAAATATCCGCGACCATGGATGGAGAAGCCTTGGTGAAATCCTTAATTCCATTCGTGGTGTTTATATCACTACCGATCGCACCCATACCTATGCTGGAATGCGTGGTTTTGGGCGGCCAGGCGATTACAATAGTCGATTATTAATTTTAGTTGATGGTATTCGCATCAATGACGGTTTGTTCAGTGATGGTTTTTTAGGAAATGAATTGCCGCTTAGCGTTGATATGATTGAACGCGTTGAATTTGTACCCGGTCCTGGCTCAGCTGTATATGGTAATAACGCTTTCTTGGGAGTAGTTAGTGTTACAACCCGATCACCCCAAGCAGTTGGACGAGAAGTAGTTCTAGAAACGGGTAGCCATGGCCACTTTGCTGGCCGAGCTAGCGTGGGAGAGACATCGGAGAATGGCAGCTGGCTGTTGTCAACGGATGGACTAAGGCAAAGTGGTGAAGACTTATACATTGGTCAATATATTCCCCATAAAAACGGAGGAATACCGGTGACCGGTGGGTTGATTCAGAATAAAGATGGGGAATCGTTAGAAAACATACTACTAAAAGTACAACAAGGCCCGGTTACTTTAACACTTCTCCATGGAGAACGGCATAAAGAGGTGCCTGCTCCTATCTACGGATCTATTTTTGCCGATCCCAGAACATTTTTCGATAGCATTGATACTTTGGCTGATCTTCGTTTTAATGATCAGATGGGGAGCTGGAATTTGACCGCCAGGGTCTATCACGGGGAACTTCAAATAAATAGTACGTATCCGTTTCCCGGAATCTTTCCTCAAGATAATTTAGAAAGTAACTGGCAAGGCGGAGAGATTCATGCAGAAACTACCGGGATGACTGGTCATCACTGGGTATTCGGTGCTGAATATCAGCATGATCGCCGCAATCACTATGAGAACAGTGCCTTTGGTATCAACGTAAACCTGGCTAAAGAGTCCTACGGCTTATACCTGCAAGACGAATTTGCTCTTGATGATCGTTTTCGTTTCAATGGGGGGTTGCGCTACGACAGTTATAGCAATTTTGGAGGGATTCTTAACCCCCGTGCAGCTTTAATTTATAGTGCTGATCAAGCAACCACTTGGAAATTGCTCTACGGTTCTGCTTATCGAGCTCCCTCTGATTTAGAGCGTTTCTATAACATAGGTACTTCAGATTCATTATCTGATTTACATCCGGAAAAAATTCGTACCTGGGAGGTTCTTTGGGAACGTATGATAGGCCCCCATCAGCGCCATGTGGCCAGTCTATTTTATTACCAAGCAGAAGATCTTATCGAACTAGTCCAGGTTGCTGTTCCCTTTACTCACTATGTTGAACGTAACCTACGTAGTGCCCAAGCTACTGGATTGGAGTACGGAATAGAGACGACATCAAGCGATGGTTGGCAGGGTCGAGCTAGCATTACCTGGCAATATGCCAAAGACAGCGATACTGGTGAATGGCTAACTAATTCTCCTCGACTATTGGGAAAGGTGGATTTTTCTGTACCAGTAGCGGGATGGCGGCTAGGAAGTGAGTTGCTTGCTATTGGGCCCCGCCGTCAGGTCCCGGTTAGTGCCACTGCTCCCCCTGGGCGAACTGCCGCTACAGCAGTGGTTAATCTAGTCGTGCACGGGGAGGCTTTAGCGCCCGGGTTGGAATGGCGAGCTGGAATCTACAATTTGCTAGATACTGAATACGCCGATCCTACTTTTAAGCAAACCTATGCTGAAAATGGAATACCAGAGCTAGTTCAGCCCGGACGTAACGTAGCACTGCAAGCCGTCTATCGCTGGAAATAAAACTAGCTACCCGTAATTGCTGATGGCTTTTTATTTAGGATTTGGGAGCGTAAGTGATCCAGGTGGGCCCGACCCCGTTCTAGCCGGGCGGCTGGGTCAGCTTCTGGATGAAGGCCTTCCCACGCCAGATCTTCCGATGGCAGTTCTGCCAAAAATCGACTGGGACTACACTCCTGTTTTTCTCCTTGGCGACTACGGCGAGCGGCTAAAGTGAGAGTGAGGGAGCGTTGGGCCCGAGTGATACCTACATAAGTTAAACGCCGTTCTTCCTCTAAAAAACCTGATTCCTGACTGTTGTAGTGGGGAAGCAAATCTTCTTCTACCCCAACTAAAAAAACGTGGGGGAATTCCAGCCCTTTAGCGCCATGGAGGGTCATTAGCCGCACTCCATCGCCCTCCCCTTCCTCAGCCCCCCTTTCTAATATGCCCAGTAAAGATAGGCGGGCTGCTACTTCTCCTAGAGATCGTTCTTCTCCTTCCTCAGACTGGCTCAACCGCCCTAACCAGCTTACAAAATCCATGACTCCCTTAAGTCGCCGCTCTGCTTGGGCAGTGCCTGAGGAAGTTTCAGTAAGCCAAGCGGGGTAACCTACCTCTGCGATCAGGCTCTCCACCAGCGCTTGGGGCGAGTGATGATGGGCTCCATCAGCTAAAGTTCGTAGCCACTGAGCAAAATGGCGCAGCCGAGCTACAGCCTGGGGTGGCAAATGGGATTCCAATCCCAATTCTTCGCAAGCGGTTAGTAGGCTAACTTGCCGCTGCCCGGCGTAGTGGCTAAGGTGTTCCAAGGTTACCGGCCCTATTTCCCGACGAGGCGTATTGACCACCCGCAGAAAGGCACCATCGTCTTTTGGATTGGCCAATAGCCGCAAATAGGCCATAACATCCTTAATTTCACTACGCTCAAAAAAAGAATGACCACCAGACAGCAAATAAGGAATATGGTGCTCCCTTAATGCTTGCTCAAATAAGCGGGACTGATAATTTCCACGATATAAAATAGCATAATCCCGATAGTCAGTACGATGACGAAAACGATGATGAACTATTTCTGATATTACTCGAGTTGCTTCATGGGTTTCATCTCGACAACGTAATACTCGAATAGGATCACCTAAACCTAATTCACTCCAGAGTTTTTTTTCAAAAATATGGGGATTGCGGCTAATCAATGCATTAGCTGTCTCTTATACACATCTCCGAGCCCACGAGAC